>DATJYH010000500.1:0-4406 GCA_035499675.1 Puia sp. | reverse complement strand
CAGGCCACGCCCGGCACGCTCATAACTCATGCAGACATCAACCAGCAGTTTAGCGTGTCCCGGCCACATTTTTGGTCTACCGGTGATCCCTACCTGTATACCGCCGTTACCCAGGTGATACTAAATGGGCGGATCATGGATTCCTATCGCACACGATTTGGGATCCGTTCCTTTTATTTTGATGTTGACAGGGGTTTTTTCCTGAATGGAAAAGCCATGAAGATATTCGGGGTTTGCGATCACCACGACCTCGGCTGTCTCGGCACGGCCGTTAATACCCGCGCGCTGCAACGGCAATTACAGATATTAAAGGGAATGGGGATCAATGGGATCCGGACCTCTCACAATCCACCAGCCCCCGAACTCCTGGACCTGGCGGATGAAATGGGATTTATTGTGATGGACGAGGCATTTGATATGTGGAAGAAACCCAAGAATCCTTACGACTATCACCTGTACTGGGATGAGTGGCACGAGCGCGACCTGCGCGACCAGGTGTTACGCGACAGGAACCATCCTTCTGTGTTTATCTGGAGCATCGGCAATGAAATACCTGAGCAGTGGGCGGGTAAAGAGGGTAAAGACAGTTCCGGCCGAAGCATTGCGAGGGAACTGGCTTCGATTGTTCGTTCGCTCGATACCACCCGGCCAGTAACCGCTGCCCTGGACCAGCCCTACCCCGGCAATGAGATCTACCGGTCAGGCGCACTCGATCTTGTGGGTTTTAACTACCATCACCAGGACTATGCAAGTTTTCCGGCAAAATTCCCCGGGCAGAAATTCATCGGCACTGAAACCGTGTCGGCCCTGCAAACCCGTGGGCATTACGATATGCCATCCGACAGCATCCGGCGCTGGCCCCCGCGATGGGACCAGCCTTTGAAAACCGGCAACCCGGATACTACCTGTTCCGCCTACGACAATTGTTCTGCGCCCTGGGGATCCACACACGAGGAAACGCTGAAGGAATTGCTGAAGCACGATTTTGCTTCCGGGATGTTTGTGTGGACCGGGTTTGACTATATCGGGGAACCCACGCCCTATCCGTGGCCTGCGAGGAGCTCCTATTTCGGGATCGTTGACCTGGCAGGTTTTCCCAAGGATATCTACTATTTGTACAAAAGTTTGTGTACGGATGAAGACGTGCTGCATATATTCCCGCACTGGAATTGGAAAAGAGGCGATACCATCGATGTATGGGCCTATTACAATCACGCCGACGAAGTAGAACTGTTCCTCAATGGCAAATCACTCGGGATCCAAAAGAAACAACAGGATGATCTGCATGTAATGTGGCGGATCCCCTTCGAGCCTGGCACGTTGCATGCCGTTTCTACTAAAAACGGGAAGACCCTGCTGATCACGGATGTGCATACGGCGGGGGCCGCGTCAAAAATTGTTCTCCGGGCCGACAGGAGTCGCATAAAAGCGGATGGAAGAGATCTGTCTTTTATCAGCGTATCCGTAATGGACGCGGCGGGTAACCTGGTGCCGGATGCCTCGCAGGATATACAGTTTTCCATCGAAGGACCGGGCTTTATCCGGGCGGTGGACAACGGCAGTGAAACCAGTATGGAATCCTTCCAGGCCAATCACCGAAAAGCATTTAACGGGCTTTGCCTGGCAGTTATCCAGGCAAAAGAGCAGGCGGGTGTCATTCGGCTAAAGGCAAGCGCTGAGGGGCTGGAAACGGCTTCAATAGACATCCAGGTAAATTAGCCATGCAGTGTACAAAGACGAATCAGGCAGTAATTCATCAAGTCAAACCAGAACCATAAAATAACGGGCACATGTATACTCCATCTCCAGGCAGGTATGAAACAATGAAATACAATCGCTGTGGAAACAGCGGATTGATGTTGCCGGCCGTGTCACTCGGTCTTTGGCATAACTTCGGATCGGTAGACGTTTTCGAAAACGGACGAAACATCGTCCGGCGGGCGTTCGACCGGGGCGTTACCCATTTTGACCTGGCAAATAACTATGGTCCCTCACCGGGCTCCGCCGAAGAGAACTTTGGTGTCATCCTGAAAAAAGATTTTCCGGGTTACCTGCGCGATGAACTCATTATTTCTTCCAAGGCTGGTTACCGGATGTGGCCGGGGCCTTATGGAGAATGGGGTTCCAGGAAATATCTTATTTCAAGCCTTGATCAAAGCCTCCAACGCATGCAAATCGATTATGTGGATATTTTTTATTCCCACCGGCCTGATCCGGATACTCCGCTGGAAGAAACGATGATGGCGCTTGATGCGATCGTGAAACAGGGGAAGGCATTGTATGTGGGCATTTCCAATTACCAGGCAGCCGAGGCTGAGCAGGCTTTTGAAATTTTGAAAAGGCTGGGTACGCCCTGCCTGATCCATCAGCCTAAATATTCCATGTTTGTAAGATGGGTGGAGGAAGGGCTGCTGGATATGCTGGAGCAATATGGAGTCGGCTGTATCCCGTTTTCGCCGCTGGCCCAGGGTCTGTTGACGGATCGCTACCTCAAAGGCATACCCAGGGATTCCAGGGCGGCGAAACCGCATGGGTTCCTCCAGGAAGAAGAGGTTTCAGAAGAGAAAATAAGAAAAGTAAAAAAACTCAACGACCTGGCGAAGAAAAGAGGGCAGTCGCTTGCGCAGATGGCATTGGCATGGTTGCTGAAGGACAAACGGGTTACCAGCGTTCTCATTGGCGCCAGTTCGGTAGAGCAGCTCGATAACAATCTCGATACCCTTAAAAACCTGGAATTTGCCGAGAACGAACTCGCATCCATAGAAACGATTTTGCAGGAAGGTTGATACCGGAATCAGGCTGCTCGCGCAAGGTTGCCCGGTCTGTACGAAGCCTTTCCAGCCCGGAACCCCTTGGGCCGGGGGTGTACCGACCCTTCCGGGACGGGTCCTGGCATTTCCCTCTTAAAAAACGGGCTGGCCGCTTTTAAAAACCGATATAAGTTTATACATTTACGTCAGTCAGTCATCTTCTAACCCAGTTCCGGCGGGCCTTCCGCCTTTTCCAATCCTCGGGGAAAACAATCTGTTAGCCATTTCCTGTCATTAATCATCCATTTATTTCCAGCTCCTGTATGGGCATTTAGCATCGCGCAGGTGGCCGTTTAATCGTACAGCAATGAAAAATAAAAAGGGAATGAAAAAGACGTTTCTTCCTGTCATTTTACTGATTTGCCTGTGTTCCGTCGCCAGGGCACAGTCTGGCTTATGCCGGGAATGTTTTATTCCCTCCTTTGGGGTGATCACCCTTTACCATGTGTATCAACCGGGATATGGATTCGGGCTCGGTATGGAGGCCGGGAACTGGAGTAAGGATGACAGCCGGTTCAGCTATTTTTTTGGCGCCAAACTGCAGTGGCCTCCTGCGGGCGTGCGCAGCATAAAAGTGGGTAACAGTGATGCCTACCTGCATACATCCTTTTATGCCAAGGGCCAGGTGGAAATGATCCGCAGACTCTATGTAGTGCTCTCACCGCAGGTGATCAACCTGTCAACCTTTGAAGCGGGTGTGGGTGTCCGTTATGTGTTGCCGCTCTCCAGGAATATAGGAATTGGTGTGGAACCCACCTATCTTTTCTTTCAGAAAGCCTTCTCGATGAACACAAACATCCACTTTGCATTATAGTGCAGGACATCGTCGCCAATTGGATCAGTTTATTTTGCGTACATCTTCCCAAAATCCTCCGTCAGCCGGTTGATGATGTTGTTGCTTAGTCTCCTGGCGCTGCCAGCGATGGCGATTCGATACCGGAAGGTCACGGATTGCCCCCTCATCAGTGTAAAATCCAGTTTTTCCTTTCCCTTGCTGAACACTTCCTGACCAAGCGGATTGGCGGCAAAAAGTCCATATCCGCGCGCATGCCAATAGGTGGGGAAACCGGGGTTGGAGGGATGATCAATGATCACGATGCTGATGCTGTCGGTCTGGATTTTTCCATACAACATACACCAGTTGGCCCGGGTACCCCAGGCGCTGTCGCCCTGTTTTCCGGCGCTCGTAAGATAGTTGCCGGTAATAGCATCCTGCGCATTGGCCGTCACGGTGCTGATATTTCCTTTTCCGTCGGAAAAATGCCTGGGCTCGGTGGAAGGCAGTTCCAGTTCGTGCGCCACACGAAGTCCGAGCAGGCCGTCCTTGGAATCCGGGAAATGTATATCCGTTTCGGCGGTCAGCACGGTAACCCGGTCGATGATACGCATGTCTTTGCTGCAGGTAAAGAAAAAGCTGGTCTGCTCGCGGAGCAGGACCCTTTTCTGCTGATCCTCCCATCTTGCACGATAAACCAGGGACCCGATTCTCCCGCTCGCTGTTTTTACTATACTGTCTATTCTGATCCAGCCATACCTGTTTTTTTGATCCGCTGGTATGGCAGCAGAATTGTTCCAGAAATCGAGGCCGTTTACATT
>DATJYH010000499.1:0-3766 GCA_035499675.1 Puia sp. | reverse complement strand
TTTTTCTCCGGCACCAATTCCACCACCTTGTTTTTTGAGTAATGTGAATCTCCTGTGCTGAATACAAACTCGTCATTCAGGTTACTGCATTGCCCTTCAAATTCTTCCGGCCAGAATTTTGAAACATCGTTGACGATATGATAAAAGACTTCCTTCGGGGATTGAGCGACCTGGATGGTTACGCTGTATTTTACTGTTGTATAAGGCAGATTGTTCATATTGATCAAAGCAATGAAATAACCGGAAAATGAAACGCTATTGTTTAATTGTTTACCGTAATACGCAGGCGTATTGGATGAAACTCCGAATCAGGATTGCATACTGTTACTTGTCACAACACTCAGTATACCGGTCAAACGACTCACCAGCCTTGTCCAGCCATCGGTATGTGCCATAAAGTCTTCCTGGGTAGTGAAGTCGCCGTGCAGCAATTGTAATTCCGTACCATCGTCAGTCGGAACGAGTGTCCATGCCACCGTCGAATCAAAAACCTCATCGCCGGCCAATGAAGCATATTGCCATGTATAGGAAAGTTTGCTGAAGGGACGGGCTTCCACTACTTCGCAATGGATGAATTTGCCCCACTTGTCCTTAAACCGGAATTGATGCCCTGCCCTGGGGATGAAATCTGTTTTTGTAAACCACTGTTCCAATAGTTCGGGTTTGGTAAGATAATCCCACACTTCCTGCGGCGGCCGGTTAAAATGCCAGGTTTGCCTGATTTCCTTTTGCATAATATGTAATTTAAAAGTTACGTAAACTTATAGGTAACTTTTGAGTTACGCAAATTTATTTTGAAAAAAAGATTAACCCAGGTTATCATCCCGGGAAGATCCAGCGAGCGAGGCAACCGGCAACGCTAAGGAAATCAATGTTTTGAACAATTTGCCGGATGAGCAGGGTAGCTTGAAAATAAATTACAAAACCACTAGTGTGTAAAATAAAGAATGGAGAAGAGCGATGCAGTAGCAATACAGCCCCACAAAATAACTCCCTGCAGGATGGGCTTAATACCAACGGATGCCAATGTCTTTTTTGACAAACCACAACCGATCAAAAACAAGGTTACTGTTAATCCCGATTTGGAAATGCGTACGACATAAGGACTGAATTTTTGCACAAAGGGCAAATAGGTATTAAGCAGGATCGCCAGGACGAATAATCCTATAAAATACGGGATCCTGATTTTTGCAGCCCTGTGGTTGAACACGACTGCGCTGATGCCTGCAACCGGGATGATCCAGAGCGCCCTTGCCAGCTTCACCGTTGTTGCAATTTCCAGCGCCTGGTTGCCAAACTTCGCCGCGGCGCCAACTACAGAACTGGTGTCATGAATGGCAATGGCACACCATAGCCCAAATTGGGTCTGCGACAGGTGGAGGCCTGCTCCTATCAATGGAAATAAAACAAGTGCGAGTGAGTTGAGCACGAATATCGTTCCCAGTGCCACGCTGATCTGCTTTTCCTCCGCCCTGATAACCGGGGAAATGGCCGCGATCGCGCTTCCCCCGCAAATAGCCGTTCCTGCAGAAATGAGGTAAGAAGTTTTCCGGTTTATCGTAAAAACTTTTCCTAACAGGAGCCCCAGGGTCAGTGTTGCTGCCATGGAAGCCACCGTAAAGACAAAACCTTTCCGGCCGGCCCGCCATGCTGCGCCTGCATTCATGCCAAATCCCAATCCTACTACGGAATACTGAAGGAGAAAATGGGTGGCCTTATGATTCAGATGGAGATAAGGATGTCCAATGAATTGTGCCACGATCACGCCCAACAGCAGGGCCACCGGCGGCGAGATCCAGGGCGACAGGCAAAAGATCAGCAACAAAATAAAAATTAGCTCCCGGGTAGTGATCGATTTATCCAGGAAATGCAGGCGTTGTGCTATTTTAGGTTGAATGGCTTTCAATTTGCAATGAATTTTTCATGGCAAAGGTTCACCTTATGGGGAGGATGAAGAAATGACGATTGGTTATGCTCAATTACTTTAAGTTATCAACACGAAGATGCTTTATCAGCAACCCGTTCATGGCATTGCTTTCTCCCTGCTGTCTTACAAAGTAGAAATAGCGCCTGATAGAAAAATTTTTTATGCTGACAACAGAAAGCTGCTTGTTCTTCAGTTCAGCAACGACGGCGTGCATGGAAAGAAAAGCAAAACAATCGGAGCTGACCAGGTAGGATTTAATGCTTTCAGAACTCTCCAGTACCATTTCCGTTTGTAGTTGAGTGATGCTGATTCCTGCTTTTTTCAGCGCGGCGGCCACTACTTCCAGTGAACCGGACCCCGGTTCCCGCATAACCATGGGCAGGCGAGGCAATTCACTTAACAGGATCATATCTTTTCTTAACAAAGGGTTGCCCTGTCTCGTACACAACAACAACTCGTCCTTCATGAACCTGGAATAGGTCAGTTGCCTCCGTTTTGACTGGCCTTCGATAATGCCAAAGTCGATCTTGTTTTCTGTAAGAAAATGCTCGATATGCTCCGTGTTGCTGCTGGTCAGTTCAATGGAGATATCCCTGAACCTTTGCCTGAACGAGGCAAGATATTTTGGCAGGATGTATTGCGCCACGGTGGTGCTTGCGCCGATCCGGATGGTTCCTTTGAGTTCCTTGCCCATCGCCGCGATGTCTGCTTCCATACTGCGGTAGATCGAAAATAGTTCTTCGGTATAACGGAATAATATTGTTCCGGCCGCCGTTAATGTGATCCTCGTCCCATTTCGACGGAACAGTTGTGTCTTGAAATAGGTTTCAATTTCACGAATATGTTTGGTGACCGCCGGTTGTGTAATAAATAATTCTTCCGCCGCCCTGGTGAAGTTCAGCCTTTTTGCCACCGTATAAAAGACCTTCAGCCTGAAGTCAAACATGTACCAATAATACTAAAAAACCGGCAGCCATCTTCTTCAGGACGATTATTACCATCAATTGTGAGGCAGAAAAATGATGCAGACAAGCGGCCAGCCGATTCCTGTGTCAGTCTCACGCCAACCGCCGTCGTAACATCTTATTTGTAATTCGTAAGTTTGTACACGCGTATGCTTGAAACCCCCGGGGAACTTTATAAAAGAAAGTCCGACTGGATAAACCCGCCGAAATTCAGAAATGTTTGAATTTCGTAAATCATTGTTTGGTTCCTGCAATCTGCGCCTGCCCCTTTTTTCTGAACTTTGTCCCGGTTTCAAACCATTTTTGCAACCTGGTAGCGGATGGGCTCCGACAGGCGTCTCCATCGATGATGATCCGGACAACGGAAAAGGTTGCTCAACAAAAAACAATTCATTACTTCATTAAAAAATAACAACTATGCAAACGCGCAAACTGGGTAAGACAGGCCTCGAAGTATCAGCCATAGGTTTAGGCTGTATGGGCATGAGCTTCTCCTATTATCCATTTCCTGAAAAAAAAGATGCCATTGATCTTATACACAAAGCCGTTGAACAGGGTGTGACTTTTTTTGACACGGCTGAAGTATATGGACCCTATACCAATGAGGAGTTGGTGGGGGAAGCACTCGCGGCTTTTAAAGGACGTGTGGTCATCGCCACAAAGTTCGGTTTCAATATTCAAAATGGGAAAATGGTGGGGGTGAACAGTCATCCCGATCAGATCCGTCGCGCAGTGGAAGGCTCTTTGAAAAGATTGAAGATAGAAGTGATCGACCTGCTTTACCAGCACCGGGTAGATCCGAGCGTACCCATCGAAGACGTAGCAGGTACCGTAAAAGAGCTGATCAGGGAAGGCAAGGTGAAACATTTTGGGC
>DATJYH010000498.1:0-3240 GCA_035499675.1 Puia sp. | reverse complement strand
ATAGTGTGGCCGGAAACGGAAGAAAGTCAGACCCTGGGAAAGGTAAAGCTTGAAGTGAAGAGTCATTATACCAATGTGATCGATGCTGTTTCGCATGGGGCGGGGGAGGGTTTTAAGATAGCCATGAACGTGATAGCCATGCTGATTGGTTTTATTGCCGTCATCGCACTGCTGGATTACCTGCTCATCCATATCGGACATTTGTTCAACCCACAGTTTGATCTCAGCCTCAACTGGATTTTTGGAAAGTTGTTTTATCCCTTTGCCTGGTCCATGGGCGTACCCACCGCGGATGTAAGCAACGCAGCCACATTGCTTGGACAGAAACTCACGATCAATGAATTTGTAGCTTTCAAGAATATGACGGATAAATCGGTACCCCTGGTATCGGAAAAAGGATTGCTGATCGTAAGCGTCGCCATCTGCGGTTTTGCGAATTTCAGCAGCGTTGGCATGCAGATCGGGGGCATCGGTGCGCTGGCACCCGGACGAAGAGCCGACCTTGCCAGGCTTGGACTCAAGGCACTGTTTTGCGGAACACTGGCCTCTTACCTTTCCGCTACCATTGCAGGAATACTGATGTAGCGGGCCCGGGATTTTCAGCAGTATTCAATCCAACCAAAAAAACAAAAGCCCGTCCGGGAATGACCGGGACGGGCTGCTGGGGGAGATCCCTTGATTATATGTGGGATTCGATTTTCTTTACAAAATTTGACTTCGGCTGTGCTCCTACCAGTTTGTCAACCACCTTGCCGCCTTTGATAAAAAGAATGGCAGGGATGGAAGTTATACCATAGTTGATGGACAGCTGCGGGTTATGATCCACATTGACCTTTCCCACGTTTACCTTGCCATCATACTCCTTTGATAATTCTTCAATCACGGGCCCAATAGCGCGACAGGGACCACACCATTCAGCCCAGAAATCTATTACAGTTAATTTATCTGATGCAATTACCTTTTCCTGGAAGTTGGCATCTGTGAGTTCTAAAGCCATAATTAAAGTTTTTTATTTTTTGTAAAATTCAACTTATTTGATGAAATATTTTGTCGTGCAAACGACGTAAAAAGATCAAATTTTTGACCAAACAGGGCGACCGGGTATTTTGACATTCTTTTCAGCTAGGTCGTGACGATCTGTACCTCCATTTCAGGCTTGTTTTGAAGGAATTCAGCCATTTCGTCATTCATTTCAAAACCATTTTCCATGCTGAACATGCTGATCCTGGTTTGGCTTTTTGACTCGGTAATATTAAATCTTATGGTCGATTTCCCGGGGAATTTTTTAACATTTTTTTCAACAAAACTGATGAGGTTTTCATTCACAAACCGGGCATCCATATCGATCACCAGTTGCCGTGTGAGGAATTGTTTGATGCTCTCCAGCAGCAGGATCCTGTCTACCTTGAACTCAAACTCTGATTTGTTAAAGCGTTGCCTGAACGAACCGGTGAGGAACAGGTTTTTTCCCTTTTCCAGGTAGTTAGAAAATTTAGCATAGTCTTCGCTCCACAACAGGAACTCGCTTTTCCCGGAATAATCTTCCAGGATAAACGACCCGAATTGTTTCCCTGTTTTCGTGACCCTGTGCTGGGCTTCGGTGACCAGTCCGGCAATACGGAAATTTTTATTGGGATTGGCCTGGAGCATCACCGCTTCCTTGATTTCATTGAAGTCGGCCAGCGAGGTAATGCCATAGTGCTTTATCTCAAAACGAAAATGATCAAGCGGGTGACCACTCATAAACATACCCGTTACTTCTTTTTCATGATCAAGCAGCTCCGTCAGGGTCCAGGGTTCACAGTTGGGGATCTTGGGAGTAGCCACCTCTGGCATGGCCAGGTCACCAAAAAGACTATTGCTTTGTTGCGAATAGTTGGTCTGGTACATATTCCCGAACCGGATGATCTTTTCAAGCCCTGTAGAGGTATCGCCCGGAGCAATGTAGAAATACTGTGCACGATGGATCCCTGTAAATCCGTCAAAAGCGCCTGCATAGGCCAGGCTTTCCAGGGTTTTTTTATTCACTGTGCGCTGGTTGGTTCGTTTTACCAGGTCAAAGATGGAAATATACTGGCCGTTTTTCTCTCTTTCGGAGATCATACTTTCCACGGCCGCTTCACCCACGCCTTTCAATCCGCCCAGCCCCACGCGGATTTCCCCGTTCGGATTGACGGCAAATCCTTTGCTGGACTCATTGATATCCGGTCCGAGAACTTTTATGCCCATGCGCTTGCATTCCTCCATGAAAAAAGTCATTTTTTCAATACTACCGGCGTGGTTAAGCACGGCGGCCATGTATTCCGAAGGATAATGTGCCTTTAAGTAAGCAGTCTGGTAGGCCACATAAGCATAACAGGTAGAGTGTGATTTGTTGAAAGCATACTGGGCGAACGCCTCCCAGTCGGTCCATATTTTTTCCAGTGTTGTTTCCTCGAATCCTTTTTTTGTGGCACCACTGATAAACTGGCTCTTCATTTTGTCCAGGATGGATTTTTGCTTTTTACCCATGGCCTTGCGCAACACATCCGCATCACCCTTGCTGAAACCCGCCAGTTTTTGGGCCAGCAACATCACCTGCTCCTGGTATACGGTGATGCCGTAAGTGTCTTTCAGGAATTCCTCCATTTCCGGAAGATCATAGGCAATTGCCTCCCGTCCATGTTTGCGGTCGATGAAGTTCGGAATATAGGCCATGGGCCCCGGACGGTACAGGGCGTTCATGGCAGTGAGGTCATCAAATTTGTCCGGCTTGAGATCGCGCAGGTATTTCTGCATACCGGGGCTTTCAAACTGGAAGGTACCAATGGTTTCGGCGCGTTGGTACAATTCAAAGGTTTTCTTATCATCCAGCGGAATGCGGTCGATATCGATGTCTATGCCATGATTTTCTTTGATCAGCTCGAGTGCGGTTTTCAGGATATTGAGTGTTCTTAATCCCAAAAAATCCATTTTCAATACACCGGCTTCCTCAATGATGTTTCCTTCTATCTGGGTCACGAGCAGTTCCGAATCCCTGGCCGTGCAAACGGGAATGATATTCATCAGATCGTCCGGAGCGATGATGATGCCGGCGGCATGCAGGCCGGTATTCCGTACGGAACCTTCCAGCCTCTCGGCTTCGTGTAATACCGTGCTGCGTAAATCCGCCCCCTGGTAGATCTCCCGGATCCTTTTGATCATTTCACGATCATCGGGACCGATCCCTTCCTTTTCTTCCAGCGATTTTTCGCCGTCCTT
>DATJYH010000497.1:0-7560 GCA_035499675.1 Puia sp. | reverse complement strand
AACCCTTGATAGGATTTCTCCTATACACACTTTCCAGGCGTGCCAGTTCAACCACTCCTGCACCCCTCCTTGGGGTCGCAAAAATACTATATCAGTGCTTACTATCCGAATATTTTTCCGGCGTTGTCGGTTGTGACGGCGGCCACTTCCTCCTCAGATACGGATTTGATCCCGGCGATCCTTTCTACCACATATTTCAGGTAACTGCTCTCATTTCTCTTGCCGCGAAAAGGAACCGGGGTCAGGTAGGGAGCATCGGTTTCCAGCACCAAATGCGAGAGCCCAACCTTTCCTACTACCTCGGGTAGGGTCGACTTTTTGTAGGTGACCACCCCACCGATGCCCAGGTAAAAACCCAGGTCAATGATCTGGCGGGCTGAATCATAACTATCGTTAAAACAATGAAAAATTCCTCTCAATCGCCCATTCTGCTCCTCCTTCACGGTCTGAATGGTTTCGGCCATCGACTGCCGGGAATGAATGACGATAGGGAGGCCATGTTCTTTTGCCCAACCCATCTGGGTCCGAAAGGCCTCGTACTGCTGCTGCTCAAAGGTCCGGTCCCAATAAAAATCAAGACCTATCTCCCCAATCGCTGTAAATTTTCTTTTTTGCAGTGCCTGCTGCATAAACGCAAGTTCGTCAAGGAATTGCTCCTTTACAGAACAGGGATGGAGACCGGTCATGGCGATACATTTTCCCGGAAACCGGGCCTCAAGCCCCAACAGGGCCGGGAAGGTCTCCCGGTCGATGGAGGGCAGGTAAAACTTCTTAACTCCTTCATCTTCTGCCCTTTGTATTACTTCCGGGATATCGGCGGCAAACTCTTCCAGGTATAAATGGCAATGGGTATCTATCAACGTCATCTTTTTCTGTATTGCAGCAAAATTCAGCAATTATTTGTTAACCGGCTGCGCTAACCCGGCTCCTGAATTTGCGTTGCGGACTGAGACCTATCGAGCGAAAATCAGAAAAATGAGAAGGGACACTTACTGAAAAAAATCAGCGTTCATTCGAATAGATCTTTTTTGAAAATACCGTAAAATCCGCAAAAATGATGCAGCGTCCGGGCGCTGCCGGCTAAATTACTTTGGACAAATCAAAAAAAGTTCTACCTTTAAATCAGTTTTCATAGGGTACGGATTAAAAACGGGCCAGGGTGTCTACCCCGGCCCAATCTGTTTTTAGCAGGCACAAACTCATTACAGGCCTGCATTTCAGCCTCCATCACTACCTGATCAGCTCAAAACTGTAATTTTTCTCCTGAAAATGGGTTAGCACTTTTGGCAATGCAATCGACATGCGGTCATAGGCCTTTGCACTATCATGAAAGATGACAATGGATCCGGGACCGGCATTGGACGTTACATTTCGTGCACATTTTTCTCCCGAAATAGTTTTGTCGAAATCGGCGCTCAATACATCCCACATAATAATTTTTAAGCGAAAGGATTTTTGCAATATCGATGCCTGGAAACGTGTGATGCGTCCGTAGGGAGGGCGGTATAAATCTGAATCGATGTACTTCATCGCTTCCCGTATATTGTCAATATAGGTTTCATTTTTTGTTTTCCAGCCGTTGAGGTGATTGTGCGAATGATTGCCTACCCGGTGTCCCTCGTCAAGTATTCGTTTATACAAAAGGGGCTGTTCCCGCACATTTTTTCCGATGCAGAAGAAAGTGGCAACGGCATTGAATTTTTTTAGTTGATCCAGGATTAAAGGCGTGGCCTCAGGGTGGGGGCCATCGTCGAAGCTGAGGTAGATCTTTTTTTCCCCGCGCGGAAAATTCCAGACGCAACCGGGATACAGCTTCTTTAACAACCAGGGCGTTTTTACAAAATAAAACATACTGCAAGTTACACGGCCTGGGTGAGAGAACCGGAGAAGGTTCAGAATGTGTTGATGTGGATGACCTGGCCCTGCTGTTTAAATATCTTTCCGTTTTCTTTCACGAATTTTTCCTGGCTCTTTTCGTCCGACAACAGTTTATCCATGTACTCTTTTAAAGATTTGTCGGCCAAACGGATCGGCGCCCCGAAAAAAACCGCTTCATCGGAATAGCCCTTCAACAAAGGTTCCAGCTGACTGTAAAACAACTCCGAATCTGCGAAAATATCACAGCCCACCACCCGGTCGCCGGATACGGCCACAAACCCAAGGATCGAGCTATCTGCCTGTTTGAATTTCTGTTTGAAATAACTGAAGTACTCATCATTCATCTGCGACAACTTCTTGTCGGCATTACGCGCCAGGTAGCTCAGCGATTTATTCCTGACCTTCCCCGAATCCAGCTGGCCCCCTATCTCCTTCCACAACAACACCTGGTTTTTGTTTACATCCAGCACTTTTCGTAAGTGAGGATTTGCAAAGTCGCTGTAAGCAAATTTCTTTTCCTTCTCGCTCCAGCGTCCTTCTTCCACGCACATCACGGGTACATACTGGTCCTTGCCCGTGGGGGCGAGTATCGTATCCCGGGCCATCATCCTATCCTGCCGACCACCTGAGAACAGTTCACCCGAAGAGATATAAATGGATTTGTCGGATGTATTGTTGATCCTCAAATAATGAACGTTTTCGGTGGAAGCAGTTCCCCGTTCCGAAACGGTTGCCAAACCACGTTCCATGGCCTGGTGCAACGACATCACCGAAGGAAGGTGATTCCCGTTACCGTTCTTGGGACGAATGGGTATGATCTTTAGGTTCTTGTAGGTCCACGCACTGTCGTAGTCCACCCACACTGTTTGATAAGTAAGCTGAGCGAATGAGGAAAAACCAACCAATGAGAGCCCTATAAACAGAAAATATTTCAACACAAATGCAAGATGGAATTCTTCAAATGTAGTCAATAATAGATGAGAAACGAACAAATGAGCGCATTTAACATCCTTTAAACTGGTGAGAAATGAAATAGCATCCACGGGTAAACAAAGACTTCAACCAGGCGATAGAGAAATTGGAAGTCACAAGTTTCTGCATATCGTACCAAATAATCATTTGTTGCTTTTTTGCCCGGCCAAAAAAGTGACAAAAAAAAGCCGCCGGAAAAAGATTACAGCCGGTTTTCCGGACGGAGCCTTGATTGGGTTTTAACACTACTGTGGTGAACAGCAGCGGTTCCCTGATCAACGCCGATGGAAAAAAAATTGAGCAATCCTCGCTAAACACCCGGCCACGCCTCAGGCAAGTCCATCGATCATCGTTCACCCTCGGGCCCCAATTCATTATCTTTGCGCGCATGAATAAAAAGACAAGGGTTCGGTTTGCACCCAGTCCTACGGGTGGATTGCATGTGGGCGGTGTGAGAACTGCGCTGTACAATTATTTATTTGCCAGGCAGCAGGGCGGAGATTTCATATTACGGATTGAAGATACCGACCAGACACGCTTTGTTCCGGGGGCAGAGGCCTATATCCTCGATACGCTGCGCTGGTGCGGTATTGAACCCGACGAAAGCCCTTTTCATGGTGGCCTGTATGGGCCCTACCGTCAGAGCGAAAGAAAGGAAATGTACCGCGCCTATGCCGAACAACTGGTCAGGGAAGACAAGGCCTATTATGCATTCGATATCCCCGAAGAACTCGAGACCATGCGGCAGAAATACAAAACGCCGGAGAATCCTTCTCCCCAATATGATCACCGGCTGCGTATGGAAATGAACAATTCCCTGAGCATGACGCTCGAGGAAACGGAGCGATTGCTCGAGGATGCCGTGCCGCACGTGATCCGGATAAAGATGCCGGAGCATGAAACCGTAAGTTTTACCGATATGATCCGTGGGGAAGTGAGCTTTCATACAGGCACAATCGACGACAAGGTATTGCTCAAAGCAGATGGCATGCCCACCTATCACCTTGCGGTGGTGGTGGATGATTATCTCATGAAAATTACCCATGCCTTCCGGGGCGAAGAATGGCTGCCCAGTGCCCCGGTCCATATTCTTCTCTGGCGATATCTTTTTGGAGAAGAACATATGCCGCAGTGGGCGCACCTTCCGCTGATCCTGAAACCCGATGGGAACGGGAAACTGAGTAAACGCGATGGAGAGCGACTGGGCTTCCCCGTTTTTGCGATGGATTGGAAGGACCCCAATACCAATGAACTGACCCGTGGATTCAAGGAGAGAGGGTTTCTTCCCGAAGCCTTTGTAAATATGCTCGCGATGCTCGGATGGAACGATGGAAGTGAACAGGAGATCTTCTCCCTGGAAGAGTTGATCAAACGGTTTTCGATCGACCGGGTTCACAAGGGCGGGGCAAAATTCGATTATGAAAAAGCAAAATGGTTCAACCATGAATGGATCCGGAAAACAAGCGCCGATGTGCTGGAGCCGCTGGTGAAAAAAACATTGGAGCAGGATGGTATCCCTAACCCGGACGACAAGCTGCTGTTAAAAGTCATTGAATTGGTAAAAGAGCGCTGTACCCTGCTCGCCGATTTTACCCAGCAGGCCGCCTTCTTTTTTAAGCGGCCATCGCATATCGACAGGGATGCATTACTCCCCAAATGGAATGAGCAAAAAAATCAGTTCTTTGCCGAACTGGTCAGAACCTATGAACTGACCCCATTGTGGCATCACGATGACCTGGAAAAAGGATTCAAAGAAATCGCTGCGACCCATACCATCAAACCGGGTGATGTATTGCTGCCCCTGCGTGTAATGCTGGTAGGAGGGAAATTCGGTCCCGGCGTATTTGATATTGTCGCATTACTGGGCAGGGAAGAGACCATCCGGAGGATTGAACAGGGCCTGCTGCAGATAAAACAAGGATGATCAACCTGGCAGATGGCGGTTTTTTAAACGGTCTGTTGTATATTACCGTAAACAACCAGGAATGTCAAAAAACAACCGCATTATATTCCTCTTTGCCCTGATCAAATTTTCCACGCCATTTCTGTTTATCCATCATGCCTTTGAATTGCACCGGGATGAATACCTCTATCTCGCGGACGCGCAGCACCTGGACTGGGGTTTTATTGAAATGCCTCCAATCCTGGCCCTCCTTGGACGTATCAGCCTTTGGTTTGGCAGTTCCTTTTATGCCGTGCACTGGTGGGGAGCACTGTTTGGTGCGCTTACCATGATCCTGGTGGGCAGGATCGTTCAACGACTGGGTGGAAATTCCTATGCCGTCAGTCTCGCCTGCCTGAGCTTCCTCGTGTCGGGATTCCTGCGCATGCATATTCTCTTCCAACCCAATTTCCTCGATGTATTTTTCTGGACGCTGAGTTGTTACTATATGATCGCCTGGATCCAGACAAACGACAAAAAATTTATCTATTACATCGGTGTCTGTTTTGGCCTGGGCATGCTCAGCAAGTACACCATGTCCTTTTTTATCCTTGGTTTTTGGGTCAGCATGTTGTTTACCCAACAGCGTGCATGGCTGAAAAACAAACATTTTTATTTTGCCATGCTGATCGCTTTTGCCATTGCCCTGCCCAATTTTGTATGGCAGGTGCAGAAGCACTTCCCGGTGGCCCACCATATGAAATTGCTGCAGCAAACACAGCTGCAATATCTCAGTCGCGTGAATTTTATCATCAACCAGTTCCTCATTACCCTTCCCTGTTTTTTTGTATGGCTGTTTGGGCTGTGGTATGTCTTTTTTGCAAAAAAAGGGAAACAGTATATGGCCATCGGCATCATTTACCTGGTCATCATCGGGCTGCTCCTGCTGGCCAAAGGGAAGGACTACTACGCCATGAGTATTTATCCTTCGTTGCTGGGCATCGGTTCTGTATACCTTGAATCGCTGACAACGCGCAAAATACGCCTCCGGTGGGTGATGCCACTGGTCATTCTGATACAGGCCACGCTGTTTTTTCCCATCGCCCTTCCTTTTTCCTCGCCGGAAGGTCTTGAAAAAATATACCAGAAGATTAAGGCCGAAAAAACAGGCGTGCTGAAATGGGAAGATGGCAGGAATCACCCGCTGCCCCAGGATTTTGCGGACATGCTGGGTTGGCGGGAGATGACAGAGAAAGTAAACCGCGCCTGGCAAATGCTCGACAGTAATGAACAAAAACATACGCTGCTTTTCTGCGATAATTATGGCGAAGCAGGAGCCGTCAGTTATTTTGGAAGGAGTTATCATTTACCAACAGTATACAGCGACAACGCAAGCTTTCTGTACTGGCTACCCGAAAATCCGCACGTGGATAACCTGCTGCTGGTCACCGACGACAAACAGGAGATGCAACATGATTTTATCAAAGATTTCAAATCGGCCCTGGTGGTAGACAGCGTCACCAATCCTTACGCCCGGGAAAAAGGCAGCCTGATCATCCTGTTAAAGGGCGCAGATGATCGTTTTAATGACATGTTCCGAAGAAAGATAGAAGACGACAAAAAACGAGTGGAAGAGTAAGTGATGGAATGCGGCCGGGCGTTGTGGACGGATTGCGTACTTTTGAAAGGACAATCATAGATAAGGATCTATTGAAATAACAGTTGTATGAGCGAGCGAACCAGTTCTTCTGCAGGAAAGAAAAAAGCGTTGCAACGTCCCATTCGTGTGCTGGTAGCCAAGGTGGGGCTGGACGGTCATGACCGCGGGGCCAAGGTAATCGCCGCTTCCCTGCGCGATGCGGGCATGGAAGTCATTTATACCGGTTTGCGTCAAACGCCTGAAATGGTGGTGCAGGCCGCCAAACAGGAGGATGTGGACGCCATTGGCATCAGCATTCTGAGTGGAGCACATATGACGGTATTTCCAAAGATCATTGAGCTGATGAAGGAAAACCAAATGGATGACGTACTGCTGACAGGCGGTGGGATCATACCCGAAGACGATATGAAGACCCTGCATAAAATGGGTGTCGGAAAACTGTTTGTTCCCGGCACTACTACCACGGACATCGCTAACTATATTGAAGACTGGGTAAGAAAAAACAGGAATTTCTAATTTCGTGGTCCGGCCGGAATTGAGTTGTTTTCTCTATAATTTTGCCAAAACTTCTTATGTACGAAACCTTACTAACGGACCTCTCCGGACATACCTTCGTCATTACCATCAACAGACCCGACAAACTGAACGCGCTCAATACGACCGTGATCAGGGAATTGGGAGAGGCGATCGATGAAGTTTATATGAACCGGGACATCAGGTCGGCCATCATCACCGGCGCCGGAACAAAAGCATTTGTGGCGGGCGCTGACATCAGCGGGTTCTCCGGTCTGAGCAAATCTGAAGGAATGGCGCTGGCAAAAAAGGGCCAGGATCTTTTTTTCAGGATTGAAAACAGCGCCAAACCCATCATTGCTGCCGTTCATGGATTCGCCCTGGGTGGCGGATGCGAACTGGCCATGGCCTGCCATTTTCGCATCTGCAGTGACAATGCAAAGTTCGGCCAGCCGGAAGTGAACCTTGGACTGATCCCGGGTTATGGGGGAACTCAGCGACTGACCCATCTCATCGGTAAGGGGAAGGCCATGGAACTGATGATGACCGGTGCTCCCATTGATGCACAAGAGGCCCACCGGCTTGGGCTGGTCAACTATGTAACCGTGGAGGATGAACTGCTCACCAAAGCAAAAGAAATTCTCCAGATCATTGA
>DATJYH010000496.1:0-6557 GCA_035499675.1 Puia sp. | reverse complement strand
AGGTCCAGTTGTTTTCTTGGCAGAAACCACTTCATGGCCCGCGTTTCTTTCTCGCTGATTCCACCCCAGGCCCGTATGGCATATGTAAAATATTGGGCGGTGAGCATGAGTTCGTTTTCGGGTTTCCGTTGTTGCATCGGTGACGTGTATACGTCAAATACCGAGGTCAGGGAATCTTTGTAGGGTATTTTATCAGGAAGCCCTTCTTCATTAAGATTTACGAGACGATTGTACAGGTTTTCGGCCTGGTCGATCAACCCTTCCCGGTCAAACCAGGCATAGGCATAATGACGGTCGGCATAAAATTTTTGCAGGTCCGGTTGTAAATTCCTGAACAGGGGATATTTTTTCACGAATGCCCCGATCGCATTGCTGTCGAAGTGATACGCGGTTTGAGCACTGAAGCCACCGGCTATGGACGCATCCACCGGCACAGTCCTGACCGGCAGGCTGTCCTGCACTGTTGGAACAGATGGCTGGCGCGGACCGTTGTTGCATGCGATGTAAACACAGCATCCTGCCAGGAAAAGGGTATGAAGGTTTCGGTTACATGCGTACTGCATAGGATAATTTTATCTGCAGGCATTACCATCACCGCTCAATAAAAAAATCCTCCTGTGAGAGAAGGATTTTATAAACAAGGTATATCGATTAATAAATTAATAATCCCTGTCATAGCCGCCACCGCCGCCGCGGTTATAGCCACCTTTTTTGTAGCCGCCGCCACCACCGCCGCCGCCGAAGTTTCTCTTCTTAAAGCCGCCACCGCCGCCCTGCTGTTTTGGCTGCGATTCGTTAACGATGATTTTGCGACCCATCACTTCGCTGTCGTACAGGCTGGTGATGGCTTGCTGTGCCTCGCCGTCGTCTTCCATTTCAACGAAACCGAAACCTTTGCTCCGGCCGGAAACTTTGTCTTTGACGATTTTAGCAGACGCAACAGTACCATGTTGTTCAAAAAGGCTTCTGAGATCCTCATCGGTCATTTGCCAAGAGAGGTTGCCTACATAAATGTTCATTGTGCAAAAATTAAAAAATGAAAAAAACAAATGCTAAGCTGTTAGCTACAATGAACTGAGGAAACTATCTGATAAGGAAGCTGCGACAGCGCACGGTAAGAACTAAAATAGCAGAGCTCCTGTAAAGATAGTAATTTTTATTACTTCCGTATATTTTGTAAAGAAACTGCCGAATCACGCGATCCGGGCCGCCAGGAATGCCTTAAAGCATTGAAAATTATTTATATATAAAAAGCCCGTGATGTATGATCACGGGCTTTGTTCCTATGGGAAGAGGATGGTCTTATTCTGCCACTACTTCAAATTCGATCTCGGCTTCGTTGCCGTTTCCGAAGTCTACTTTTGCCTTGTGCATCCCCAGTTCTTTTACTTCACTGAGAACATGAATCCGGCGACGGTCAATTTCATATCCCTTTTGATCCCGGATCGCACGGGCAAGCTGTACCGAGGTTACACTGCCGAAGATCTTTCCACTGGTACCGGTCTTGGCGCCGATCCTGAGCGGGGAGGTCTTCAGTACTTCTACAACCTTATTCACTTCAGCCAGCAGTTTTTCTTCTTTCTTCTTCTGCTGTTTGATCCTTTCTTCCAGCTGCTTAAGGTTGGAAGGATTGGCTTCCACGGCCAGTTTACGCGGGATCAGGAAATTCCGGGCATACCCGTTCTTCACGTTCACCTTCTCGTGCGCGGAGCCTAAATTGTCGACATCCTGAATTAAGATGATTTCCATGATAATTTGTTTGTTTACCATGCCCTGCCCCGCTTATAACGGAACCGGGCAAACGGTTACTTTAAAAGGTCTGTTACGTAAGGCAATAATGCCATTTGACGGGCTTTTTTCACCGCATCCGATACCTTGCGCTGATATTTCAGCGAATTCCCGGTGATACGACGCGGCAGGAGCTTACCCTGATCGTTCAGGAATTTCTTTAAAAATTCAGCATCCTTGTAGTCGATGTACTTGATGCCATACTTTTTAAAGCGGCAAAATTTCTTGGCCCTTTTTTCGGTTTTAATCGCCGTCAGGTATTTGATCTCATTTGCTTTTGCCATGACTTATGCCTCCACTTTTTCGTTACCGGTAGGTACGCCACTTCTCTTTTTGGCATTGTACTCAACGGCGTATTTGTCGAGCCTCGTAGCCATGAAACGCAAGATGTGTTCGTCGCGCAGAAGCTGGATTTTCAGCTTCTCATTGAAGTCGGATGGCGCACTGTACTCCAGAACCCAGTATAAACCGGTAGTTTTTTTCTGGATGGGATACGCCAGTGATTTAAGACCCCAGGGATTTTCGTGCTGTACCTGTCCACCGTTTTCTTTAACGAAGGCGGCATATTTCTTCTGGGCGGCTTTGTAGTCCTCCTCAGACAGCACAGGGGTAAAAATCACCATCAATTCATAATTGTTCATTTCCCTGTTTTTTGTGTAAAAAAAGATTTGGGCTGCAAAGGTAATTAAACGGGATGAAAGGAGAAAGGAATTTTTTGGATACGGGATGCGTGATTACAACGCTTGGAAACCTGTAAAGCTAAGTTATCTCCTTAAAGTTCAGGGAGAACTGCCATTGTCCCGTATCCCCTATCTCGTATCCCGCAACTCTCAGACATGATGTCAGTCTCCCATAAATGGCACTCCATTTGTCCGCCACCACCTAAACATAAAAAAATCATGCAAAAGGGCAGCATACGGGTACAAACCGAGAATATTTTCCCCATCATCAAAAAATTCTTGTACAGCGATCACGAGATCTTTCTTAGAGAGTTGATTAGCAATGCTGTAGATGCCAGTCAGAAGCTCAGGACCCTGTCCTCCCTGGGTGAGGCCAGGGGCGACCTGGGAGAAATGAATATCGAAGTAAAGCTCGATAAGGAGAAAAAAACAATTACCGTTTCCGACAAAGGGATCGGAATGACAGCCGAAGAGATGGACAAATACCTCAACCAGGTGGCATTGTCAGGGGCCGAGGAATTTGTGAACAAATACAAAGGCCAACTGGAAAACAATATCATCGGGAAGTTCGGGCTTGGATTCTATTCTGCCTTTATGGTCAGCTCGAAAGTAGAAGTGATCAGCAAAAGCTATAAAGACGACGCCAATGCCGTGAAATGGGAATGCGATGGCAGCCCTGAATACCAGATTGAAGATGCAGAGAAACAGGACCGGGGCACGGAGGTGGTTTTATACGTCAATGAGGACAGCGAAGAATTCCTGGATGACAGCCGTATCCGCTCCATCCTCGAGAAATTCTGTCGTTTCCTGCCGGTACCGATCCTGTTTGAAGGCAAACAGATCAACAATACCCAGCCCGCCTGGGTCCGGAAACCCGGCGAATTGACTACCCAGGACTACCAGAACTTTTATAAAGAGCTGTATCCATTCAATGAGCTGCCTCTGTTCTGGATCCACCTGAATGTCGATTATCCGTTTACGCTTACGGGCATCCTCTATTTCCCCCGTATCAAACAGAGTTATGAGATACAAAAGGATAAGATACAGCTTTACAGCAACCAGGTGTTCATCACGGATGAGGTAAAGGACATCGTACCCGAGTTCCTGATGTTGTTGCAGGGCGTGATTGATAGTCCGGACATACCCCTGAACGTTAGCCGCAGTTACCTGCAGGGCGATCCCAATGTAAAAAAGATCAACAATCACATTACCAAAAAAGTGGCGGACAAACTGGAAGAAATATTTACGAAAGAAAGAAAAGAATTTGAGGAGAAATGGGAGAGCCTGGGCCTTTTTGTGAAGTACGGAATGATGACCGACGACAAATTCCTGGAGAAAGCCAACCGTTTTCACCTGATGGAAGATGTGGAAGGAGGAAAATTCTACACCCTGGAGGAGTACCGGCAGGAAGCAGAAACGCTGCAGAAAAATAAAGACGGAAGGCTGGTTATTCTCTACAGCACCAACCCGGTGCAACAGGATAGCTATATCCAGGCTGCCAGGGCAAAGGGTTACAAGGTGGTGAAACTGGAAACGCTTATTGATGCGGGTTTCATCAACCAGATGGAGACCAAATGGGAAAACGTGCATTTTACGCGTGTCGACAGCGATATTGCGGACAACCTCATTGATAAACAGGAGCAGGGAAATATCGTGCTGAGCAAGGAGGAGGAAGAGAAGCTAAAAAAGTTGTTCCGGTTTGAAGCTCCCGGCTTACACCTCACGGTGGATGTAAAGGGCCTGAGCCCCGAAGCGGCCCCGGTAATCGCCACCAGGCCGGAATTTATGCGGAGGATGAAGGACATGTCGGCGCTCAACGGCGGCATGGGTGGTTTTTACGCAAACATGCCCGATGAAGTGACGCTTACGGTAAACGGCAATCACAAGATTTTTCAAACGGTATTACAGGAAACAGATGGAGAAAAACAGGAAAAGGTTGTCCATAACCTGGCCGACCTGGCGCTGCTTTCACAGGGATTGCTGCAGGGGGCCGAACTAACGGCATTCATCAACCGGAGTGTGGAACTGATTGAAGGGAAACAAAAAGGCAAGATCATCCTGGAAAGCTAAGAACAAAGGATAGCTTATATATTTTTCAGGCCCGGGTTCCCGGGCTTTTTTTATGATGAAGGTTTGACATCGATCATTTTCAGCTGCAGATGTTTCGTGCCATTCCACTCATTTTCGTCGAGTGTAAATACTATGTCTACCGGCTGCTTGTCCCGGAGGGCCTCAAATTTTGGGCTCATGTTAAAGCCAATCCCGTTAAACAGGATATTGTCCTGGCGCAATGAAAATTTTATGTGGAGGTCCTTTACGATCCGCGAATAGCCGGAGTCACAAACGCCCCTTGCCACAAAAACGGGGCGGCTGTTTTCCGGGCCGAAGGGTTCCATTTGCAGCAGGATATTGTAAAACGAATTGGTCAGGTCCCTGAACCTCACTTCGGCATCAACCACAATTTCGGGTATCAGTAACCGCGGTTCAATGGTGGAAGAAACAATTTCCTCGAACTTGGCGCTGAAGGGGGCCACCTGTTCGGGCAGCAGGGTCATCCCCGCAGCGGCAAAATGTCCTCCGTATCCCAGTAAATGTTCCCGGCAGGCATGGATGGCTTCATATAGGTTAAAACCCTGTACACTCCTGGCGCTTCCTGCCACCACCTCACCGCTTTGGGTAAGAACGATGGTGGGGCGATAATATCTTTCAATAAGCCTCGAAGCCACAATACCCACAACGCCTTTATGCCAGTGCGGCTGAAACACCACGGTGGAGTTCCGTTTCATCAATAATTCATCTCCTTCGATAATGGCAAGCGCCTCCTCGGTAATATTGCTGTCCGCTTCCTTTCGCTCTGTATTATCAGAATGAAGCATTTCGGCATACGACATGGCTTCCTCAAAACTTCCCGCAATAAACATCTGCACCGCCTTGCTGGCGTCATCCATCCGGCCGGCTGCGTTTACACGAGGTGCAATCATAAACACCAGGTTGTTGATGGAGAGTTGTTTCTTAAGATCACTCAGACGGATCAGCGCTTTGATGCCGTTGTTCGGATGTTCATTGACCTTTTTTAACCCATAAAATGCCAGGGTACGATTTTCGCCGGTGATCGGCACAATATCCGCAGCAATGGCCGTGGCTACCAGGTCCAGGTAGCAGTGGTAGGAAGATTCGGGGAGTCCCAGGTGCAGGGACAAAGCAGTGATGAGTTTAAAACCGACCCCACAACCACAAAGTTCCTTATACGGATAGCTGCAATCCTTTTGTTTGGGATTGAGGATGGCAGCGGCAGGTGGGAGACTGGCGTCCGGCAGGTGATGGTCGCATACAATAAAGTCAATGCCTAACTCTTTTGCATATGCGATGAGGTCAACCGACTTGATGCCGCAATCGAGGGACACGATCAGCGAAAAACCGTTTTCCTGCGCAAAGTCGATGCCCATCTTAGACACGCCATATCCCTCACGGTACCGGTGCGGGATATAAAAATCGATGGAAGCGGGATGATAAATTTTGCAAAGGAACTGATACATGCAGGCTACCGCGGTGGTGCCGTCCACATCGTAATCGCCAAAAACCAGTATTTTTTCTTTTTGCCGGAATGCTTCGAGGATCCGTTGAACGGCTTTGTCCATATCCTTCATCAGCCAGGGATCATGGAGATCCGTAAGCTGCGGACGAAAAAACTGCCGGGCCTTTTCAAAGCTGTCCAACCCCCGCTGTACGAGGATCTGGCAAAGAACAGGGTGAATTTTCAGTTCGGCGCGCAGGTTGTCTGCGGCTGCGGCATCTGCCTTCAAGATCTTCCATCTTTTCTCCATAATTACCTCCCGAATGCTTAACAGCGCCCTGACCTGTGATCAATATTTCCGGTCCGTCGTGAACCGTACAAGTTCTTCCAGTCCCCTGCGGACGTCATTGTCTTCAAACTCATAAAGAATAGCAAGTGCCTCATCCCGGAATTTTTCCATTTTTTCAACCGCGTACCGGATGCCTCCTGCTTCTTTGACCCGGTCGATGACAAACCTGATTTTTTCCTTTTCCCTGTTACGGTTTTTAACAATGTAGACGATCTGTTTTCTGGTT
>DATJYH010000495.1:0-9341 GCA_035499675.1 Puia sp. | reverse complement strand
TACCCCGAGCATTCAGCAACCGCCGTTTGCTGGAAATTCATATTCCAGCTGAGCATCTGGGGAAGTATCCGTTGTAAAAGAAATAATTTTCTATTCAACAAAATCAGGCGTTACTATCATCAAAAAGGAAATCATATATCTAAAGCAGGCTGGCCTGTCATCACGGATTTCAGCGGCGATTACTTCAGCAGTCCGGTATATGGCCTTGGCGCCTCGCTTATAAAAAAGGAATGGTTGCGGCAAACTCCCTTCGATGAGGTGCTGGACAGCCACGGCATCGGCGACAATTATGGTGCAGCCATGGGCTTTCCCGGCAACATCAGCATTTTAAACCAGGCCTGGGTATACCATCACCGCGATAACAGTAACCGGCTGGATCAGCCCTTGCAATATTTTCGAAGAGCGCTGGCATTGGGCTATTTTATACAGACGAAGGAAAGGCTTCGGAACGCCCGAGTTCCATGGCTGCTGTGGTCGCTGACCGGCAGCCTGGTCCGGTTTATGCTGACTGGTGATTTGGGCATGACGAAGGCTGCCATGGTATCCATCATAAGGATCGCATGCCGACGCAATCCCTATGTACTTGCGGCACGTGACAGGACCAAGATCACGGAGCCGAAGCTGTAACCCGTCATCTCCGGGATATATATCCCCGTTATGAGTTGCAGTTTTAACTGCGACGAAAAACCATGATTGAAGGCGAGCCCGACAATTTATCATCGTTTCATGAATATGTTCCTGACACCATCTTCAATAAACAGCCGGGCCTCCGGAAGGCAGCTGTGCTGGTACGTATTGGTTCTTTTTGTCCTGCTATCGGGATATACCATGATGCATCACGAACCATGGGGCGACGAGCTTCACAGCTGGAACATCGCCAAAGGAAGTCATAGCTTTTATGACCTGATCCGTAATACCCGTTATGAGGGACATCCACCCGGATGGTATACCGTATTATGGGCCATTTCAAAATTCAGCCACCGGCTTATCTATATGCAGCTTGCCCAATGGATCCTGTCCTGCCTGGTGGTGTTCATGATGTTGTTTTGCTCACCCATGCCACTGCTGACAAAAATGATGATCCCTTTCGGTTATTACTTCGCATTTGAATATGCCATCCTCAGCAGAAACTATGTGTTGGGGGTTCTCCTTGGCTGCTGTATCTGTTACATCATGCGAAAAGACTTTAAATACAAACAGCTTTTGTATTATGTCCTCCTCTGTTGTATGTCGAATATACATTTGCTTGCCGCCATCCTTGCAGCAAGTCTCCATGTTTATTTCCTGTTGTTTAACATGGAACAAAAGAATAAAAACAATACGATAGCAAAACACCTGTTGCTTGGTTTTGCGGTGTTATTGCCCGCCCTGTATTTTATTTATCCTCCTTCCGACGGCCAGCTGAACATGCATTTCTGGATGTCAAACTGGTCGCTGCACCAGATCATCACTTTTGGCCAGGTGCCGCTCCGCGCTTTTATTCCCATGCAGGCCTGGTGGACCGATCAATGCTGGAACACAGAGTTTTTGCTGGAAGTAAAAAATGCTCATCCCATCCTGAAGTTGTTGAACCTGCTTATTTCGGCAGGCATATTGGCTATGGCGGCATTTGTGTTAAAGAAGAACATGAAATGCCTGGCTCTTTTCGGAACAAACCTCCTGTTAAGCTTTGGTATTGCCGTCGTTGTTTTTCCCCTTACAACGGCCAGGTATGCCGGGTTTGTTTTCATTGGATTTATCTTCTCCTACTGGTTGTATTGTTATGAGTCCCCGGTTAACAAAATAAATATGATCCTGGTAAATATCCTGCTATCGCTCCAAATGCTGGCCGCCGCCTTTATGATCTCAAAAGACGCCAGGCTACCCTTTTCCAACCTGTACAGGATTGAGCACATGATCAGGGAAGTACCCCCGGGCGGCAGACTGGTGACGGACTACTGGACCATGAATGCGATGGTGGCGTATACGGACCAGCCGGCATATTGTGTGGATATGGGCAAGGATTTATCGTTTATCCTTTGGGCGGGCGACCTGGCAGTGCTTCAAAAAAACCCGTATCGCTATACCACGGGGATAAAAAATCTTTTTCAGCGGGAGAACATCCGTTCTGTGTACATGATTTCAGCGGCGAGTCCCGATGCATTGCAAAAAACAGATCCGCGGTTGTCTGCAGATTTCAGGCTGGTACTGGTCGACAAGACAGTGGGTGCCATTGAAAAAGGAAGCAACCTGTACCTTTACCAGATCAGCGATCGTTTATAACGCTGCTGTATAACCGATCGTGAAAGACGGCGGGCGATTCGCAGGTCGGGGGTCCATAAATTTTCTCTTTTACCCAGCCCCAGGCATGCAGGCGATAGAGCAGCGAAACTTTCAGGACCCCCCATCCATAAACGAGGCTTCTACGGAAATTAATGCTGGACGATTCCCCCTCATACAACGTAGGGCAGTTAAGCTCAGCAATCTCATATCCTTTCATGAAAATCTGCGTCAAAATCTGGTTGTCGAAAATAAAGTCATCACTATTGGCCATAAAATTGATGTCCCTCAATACCCCGGAAGAATAAGCCCGGTAGCCACTGTGATACTCGCTCAATTTCTGACCGATGAGGAGGTTCTGTACCAGGGTGAGAAACCGGTTGAACACATACTTGTAAAGGGGCATCCTTCCTTTCAAAGCGCCTTTGCCAAGAATTCTTGAGCCCAGCACTACGGGATAAACATCATATGCAATCACACTGGCCATGGAATGGATCAGCCTGGGGGTATACTGGTAATCGGGGTGAAGCATAACAATAATATCAGCCCCCAGTTGCAGGGCCTTATTGTAGCAGGATTTCTGATTGCCACCATAACCTGTGTTCCGGTCGTGGCTGATAATATGCCTCATCCCCAGTTGCTCCGCGATATTAACGGTATCATCCAGGCTATGGTCATCTACCAATATCACCTGGTCTACAATACCAAACGGGATTTCGCGGTAGGTTTTTTCCAGTGTCACGGCCGCATTATAGGCCGGCAATACCACTACTATTTTTTTATCGTTCAACATCTCATTGACAGGCTTCAAGGCAACTGTTCTTTAACCCGGTACGTTATTTCTGGAGGGTTGGTTGGTGTTTTAAAAAAAATAGTAACCGATAAGTGACCCCGCTTTGGGCGGAGCCGTTTATTCCCCGACTAAGCAGGCTGGCGCATATAACATACCCAAAAACAACAGTCTATTTATGCAGATCCGGGCAAAACCATGGATAAAAAAAAATCACCCCGGGCGGGTGCTGGCCATCCGGCTGCAGGCCATGGGAGATGTTTTTGGCGCCCTTCCCCTGTTGCAAGACCTCCGCAATACCTTACCGGCTGCAACAATGCTCGACTTTCTGACCAGGAAGGAAACAGACGATATCCCCCGGAATATCATCCTCTTTGATACAGTTTATTCTATCGGCGGTAAAAGGGATATCAAAAAGCAATTACTCAGCGCCGGTTTGTTGCTTCCACGATTGCTGATGAACCGGTATGACGTGGTGCTCGATCTGCAAAACAACATGATCAGCCGGATGGTGCGGAAAACCTTGCGACCTGCCGCCTGGTCGGAGTTTGATCGTTACTCGCCGATATCCGGCACGGAGCGTTACCGGCTAACCATTGAAGCAGCCGGGATTGCAAAGAACAAAATGGAACAGCAATTTCATCTGCGCGACCCGACTTGCGGATTGTCGCTGCTGCATCATAACGGCTTTAGCGGAGGAGAAGAACTGGTAGTGCTCAACCCCGCAGGAGCTTTTGAAACCCGCAATTGGCCCCTTGAACACTATGTTTCCTTTGCAAAACTGTGGCGGTTGAAATTTCCAAAAAGCAGGTTCCTCCTTCTTGGAACCCGTTTCCTGGAAACGAAGGCCACCGTATTGAAACAGCAACTTGGGGAACAGCTGATAAACCTGGTGGGTAAAACAACCGCTCATGAAGCATTTGCCATCCTCCAACATACAAAACTGATATTGTCGGAAGATTCAGGCCTCATGCATATGGCCTGGGGCTCGGGAATCCCCACCGTGGCACTGTTTGGCAGCAGCAGGAGCGATTGGTCCGGACCGCTTGGGGCACACAGCCTGCTGCTTGATGCCGCGGACCTGCCCTGTGGCGCCTGCATGGAAACATTCTGCAGGTTCGGAGATGTCCATTGCCTCACAAGATACACGCCCGAAGAAGTAGTTCAACAGGCCGCCGGCCTGATTCAACGGCTCGAGAAAAGGTATATGAAAGACACTTTCACCATCAATCAAATCCAACATCCCGAAACAAATCCCAAATGAACGGGTCAGATGTATATATTAAACTAAGACAAAAAAAGAATCATGCGCTAACTTCCAGGTCAGTCCGGGCACAACTATGTACAAACTATTCACTGCCAGGTTTCAGCCTGTTTTCTCGTTTCCTGTCTTGTTCCAGGATTTTGGTGCCGGTATACCCCTTGACAAACTTAAATTCACTTTTGGAGACATTGATATTTTTTAAAAGCAGACAAGACAAAATGAGGAAATACTATTCCATACCTGAACAGCTCAATCTTACAAGATGTTACTAGCAGCCGTTCATATTCCCGGGAAGAAAGGTTTGCAAGACATCCGCATCGACGGTGAAAAAATCACCGGCCTGGAAAGCCATGAAACCAGCTCCGGCATCTTCCGGGAAAAATCTTTGCGATTTGAAAATGCGATCGCATTCCCAGGCTTGATAAACTCACATGATCATCTTGATTTCAACCTATTCCCCAGGCTCGGTAACCGGAAGTACAAAAGTTATAGGGAATGGGGTGCTGATATACACCTGCAAAACAAAGCAGTCATCGACCAGGTGCTAAAAGTACCAAAGCTCCTCCGCACGCAGTGGGGTATTTATAAAAATCTTCTCAATGGGGTTACGACCGTTTTACAGCACGGAGAAAAACTGGAAATAACCACTGACCTCCTGTCTGTTGAGCAAAGCGCCAAGGCGCTGCATTCGCTGGCTGGTGAAAAACGGTGGAAATTTAAACTGATAAGCCCCGTTGGAGTAGGCAAGCCTGTTGTAATCCATACCGGAGAGGGAACGGATACGCTCAGCAGCCTGGAAATAGACCGGCTTACCCATTGGAATATTTTTGGTAGGAAGTTGATCGGGATTCACGGTGTCGCCATGGATCCTGGTCAGGCCCGTCATTTCAAAGCCCTGGTATGGTGTCCTGATTCCAATTTTTTTTTGTTGAATAAAACCGCTCCAGTCCGGGAATTGAAAAAAATCACTACGATCCTGTTTGGAACGGATTCCACGCTGACTGCATCCTGGAATATCTGGGAACAAATGCGACTGGCAAGATCACAACAACTCCTCTCGGATGAGGAATTATTCCGGGCAGTATCAACGCGGGCAGCCGAGGTCTGGAAACTGGATGGATCAGGGGAAATTGGAAAAGGCCGGCAGGCCGACATTGTTGTAGCCAAAGTGGATCCTGCTGATCATGGTTGGGACCGCTTCTATGGGGTCAATCCCGAAGACATTCTCCTTGTATTGCGCAAGGGAAAAATCAATTTGTTCGATGCCTCGTTACAACAGCAACTATCGTCAACGATTTCAACACAGGAATTCCACCAGGTTTGCGTGGGAAACAACCGGAAATTTGTCAACGGCAACTTACCCGCGCTCATGAAAGAAATTGCCAGGTACCATCCCTCTTTTCAGTTTCCGATCAGCTGTTCAATGCCGCGCCGGCATAACCGGCCTGCAGATGAATGGAGCCAGTCTTAAACAAAGCGATAATTTCTTTGACGGAGTCATCCATCAGCGGCACAGTTACCGGGTGATGGTCCAGTGCCGGATCACTCAGCAACTCGAGAACTTTTTCATACATTTCCCCGATGTTGTTGACAACATGCCAGTGTTCAATCCTTTGGCCGGTCGGATCACAAAAACTCACAACATGGGCACCGGCATGAAGTGCTTCCAGGCAAACAACACCATATCCTTCGTACGATGAAGGATGTAAGAATATCCTGCTCCTCTTCATCCGTTGTAATACGCCGGCATGAGGCAATTCGCCGAGCAGGGAAAGATTATTCGTCAAACCTGAAGTTTCAATCAAAGCATTTATTTTTTCCCTTTCGGATCCGTCACCGGCATGCAAGGCCCTGACCGCGGGAATGATTTGCCTGATCCGGACCAATACCTGCACCAGCATTTCATATTGTTTCAGCGGGCTCAGCGAACCAGCCGCAAAAATGTCAATATCCCTGCTCGGCAAATCGGGGCCTTCGAAAAGGGAGGGATCGATCCCGTTTGAAATGACACGGGCGGGGTGGATACCATGGTTTTTATAAAACTCCCGCCGGAGAAAATCTGACATGGCTATCAGTTCCCCGGATAGGGGCCGGATGAGCCTCACCATTCGGTTGCTCTTCCTGGCATCCTGCCCGCAAAGCCAGCAGTAATGCGGGATACCGTAGCGGGCTCCGAAATATTTTCCCAACAACGCACACTCCCCGCACCAGCAGCTGAACAGTCCCATGACACGATGCTCCTTTTTTATTCTTGCCAGCGTTTTCCAGATCCTTTTCCAGAGCAATAGCCGCTGAAACTTACGGTGACGCATACCTCCAAAACTGATTACCTGTACCCCGTTCCACCAATACGTGGATGGCCGTTCCGGATACTGAAATGCCAGCACGATCAGCTTGTATTGCGGAAAATTTCTTTTTATGGCCCTCACCAATAGCTGCTGGGAGGGCACCCAGTGGGTGGCAGCCTCATCATCCGGGAATGCAGGCATGAGCATCACCAATGTATCGCCATCAGCCCTCATTTAGTGAAAGGATTTTTGAACAATAGGAGAGACTTTTTTTATGATGTGTGATCAGTATTACCAGTTTACCTTCCTGCGCCAGTTTTTGGAAATGTTGAAGAAGGATACATTCAGAGGATTCATCCAACTCGCTGAAAGGTTCATCCAGCAGGATCAGGTCCGCCTTTTTGCAGAGGGCCCGGGCAATGGCGATCCTTTGCCGCTGGCCTCCGCTGATATTCTTCCCATTTTCAGCAATGACATAGTCCAGTTTTTCCGGGAAGCTGTTGATGAGGTCGGTGAGCCCCGTAATCCGGATCGCCGCTTCGAGCGTGCACGGGTCAGAAGACGCTTCCTCAAGCAAAATGTTTCTGCGGATCGTGTCGTGGATCAGGAAAGGCTGTTGTTTTACGTAGGAAACCGACTGCCAACAATGCTTCCGCGACTCTTGCCCGGCAAAAACATTATTGACTGAGATCGTCCCCTCAACCGGCTCCAGGAAACCCAGCAGCAGATGCAGGATTGTCGTTTTTCCGCTTCCGGACGGCCCGCATATACCGAGAAAGTCACCCCGTTGCATATAAAGGTTTATTCTGCTGAGTACGGAGTGATCTTCATAACGGAAACCTATATCCTCAAATGCGATTGAATGTATGCAAGTCTGCCTATCCCGGTTCGACAATGCCAGGTCCGGATGTTCCGTGCGCTCCAGATCGCGCAGCGTGCCAGCATAGGAGTTGATCTGGCCGCTGAGGTTGAGAATCTTTACAACGCCCGGAATGATGTTGTACGCGGCCGCCATAAATGCACCGATCGTAATCACCGTTGTGCTGTCGGCCTGGCCAGTCCAGGTGCTAATGGCAACCAGCATTACGAGGCCCAGCAACGCAAATATCTCAATCATGCGCGCAGGGATACCCTGGGCAATCAGGAGACCTGAAAGATACCCGTTGAATTCGCGCTGGCGGATCATGTATCGCTCCAGGAAAAACGTATTTCTGCCATACACATTACCCTCCACAAAACCCGACAAAGCTTCCTGGAGATGTTGCAGTGATTTCCGGATACTGGTCTGCGCGCGTGCCCGGGTGGAACGCAATATGTTTTTGACGAGATAAAATACGAGGATCACCGGTGGCAGGAGAAGCGCAAACAATAAAAAGAACAGGCGGGCATTGAAAATGACCATCGCCACGATGGTCAACAGGATCAACACGGCCTGGGCGAGGATTTGCTGGGCCCCTCCGAGTACGTGCTGGCAGAATTCGGCGGGCTGGTGTGCAATTTTCCGAACGTTGACGGATGAATCCACGTTGATGTAAGCACCGAAACTCCCTTGTTGATAGTCCTGCAGTTTATCCATGGATATCCTGCCGGCAATGGTGCAGAGAAACCGGCATTGTTCCCGGTACAGGAGAAACCCTGCCAGGTTTTTTCCGCTGTATAACAGGAAAAAAATCATCATCGGCAAAATGGAGTGGCGGTCAAAAAGCCAGTCCGGTAAAAACGCATAGACCTGTTGACCGGATGGTTGGGTATATACATGGACAATTAACAGTAACAGCGCCAGGAAAAGGATGTCTGCAATACACACAAAAATGTCGGCCCCGGCCAGCAGGGCATATTTTCTCCGCTCCGGCGGGGTGAGCAGGACAAGTATTTGCTGTAGGATCTGCTTCAAACGGTAATGATTAGGTGAATGGTTCCGGCTGCGCTTTCGCGCAGTGTCCGGGAACAGGCGCGGACCGGCACCTGCTCTCTAATACAATCGGTTTTTACCGGGAAAAGGTTGCCTGAACAGGAAAAATACCATATCCGAACCAGCTGTGCCGGGGCATCATAATATGCCGGCGCTATGCAGGCCTTTTAGAAACTGGGTAAGACCATTAAAAACAATTTGCCCCCCGATACAAAGGAGAATAAAAGAAAGGATCTTCATAATGACTCTCCGCATCTGCTCGGATATTTTTCCCATAAAATAATACGCCGAACTATAACAGAGATAAATGCTGACCGCTATCAGGATGATGGCAATGCCTGCACCTGCATACTGGATCAGGTCGCTGCCGGGTGCATTGGTGATGGATTCCGCGCTGACGGTAAGCGTGATGGCAATGGTGCCCGGTCCCACAGTGAACGGGAAGGTATAAGGGTAAAAAATATTATTGCTGTACATTTCCTTATCCACCTGTTGTTGTATGTATTTTTTTTGATCGCTTTCATTGATGCTGTCGTCTCTGCCCAGTGAGCGCCAGCCCATGGCAAGGATCAGCGAACCGCCGCACATTTGAACAATTGGTATCGTGATCCCGAAAATTCGGAGAATATACACTCCACATATCAACGTTACGAGCATGATGATCAGCGAGTTGACCGCAATTTTCCGGGCGAGTATCCGTCTTGTCCGGTTGTCGGCTGTCGGGGTCAGGTTCAGGAACAAAATGCCTGAGCCGATGGGGTTGACCACATGGAAGAGGGCAGTAAAAGTAGCAGGTATAATAAATACAAAATGTTCCAGGATGCCTGG
>DATJYH010000494.1:0-7680 GCA_035499675.1 Puia sp. | reverse complement strand
CCAAATTAACCTATTTTAACAAATAACCAACGGTGACTTGTACTACAGATGATAGGAAACCTCTGCAAATGTATGCCGGCGGGCTCGGGATATAATTTTAGACAGTGATATATTAGTTTGCATTGCCTTTGTCAGCTCCGCTTTTTTCGGACCATTCTAAATTGGAGTTTTCCAGCCCGGTCAAATCCGGTCAGGTCGGGTATGAGCGGCCATCAAAAACCCATGAGCATCCAGCTCTCAAACAGCGGAATGATTGAATTGTTATAAATTGTGTCATTCCAATCGGGTTATGACAAAAATTTTTTTCCTGGCTGGTTGCCTGTCGGTTTGTATATCCGAAGCCAGCACCCAGCCCTTAAAGGCTACCATCAAGATCGATATTGACCGCGGCATCGGAACGATCGATCCCCTGCTTTATGGCAATTTCACGGAACATCTTGGCCGTTGTATATACGGCGGGATCTATGATCCTGCTTCCCCGCAAGCCAATGCGGACGGTTTCCGGAAAGACGTGATCGCAGCTACAAAAAACCTGGGCGTGAGCATCATCCGCTGGCCGGGCGGAAATTTCTCCTCCGGCTATCATTGGATGGACGGCATCGGACCCAGGGAAAACCGTCCGAAACGCAAGGACCTGGCCTGGGGCGATACGGAGCCCAATATCGTGGGCACCGACGAGTTCATGAAATTTACCCGGGCCACAGGAGCAGCGCCCTATATCTGTGTGAACCTGGGTACCGGCAGCTGGGATGAAGCCCGCAACTGGGTGGAATATTGCAACGCCCCCAGGGGCTTTTATTATTCCGATCTGCGTGCAAAGAATGGCCACCCGGAACCCTATCATGTAAAATACTGGGGGCTGGGTAATGAAATAGACGGCCCCTGGCAAATGGGGCATCGTGACGCTGACGACTATGCGAAGTTTGCCCTGGAGGCCGCCAAGCTGATGAAATGGTCAGACGATAGCATCAAACTCATTGCATCCGGGTCAAGCAACTATGGGGCAGACTGGATCAACTGGAACAAAACCGTGCTGACAACCCTCCGGGATCACATCGATTACATCTCCCTGCATCACTACTCCGGCAATTACAATAAGGATCACTACCAGTTTATGGCGATCAACACCCGTGTGGAGGACATTATCCGCACCACGGAAGGATTGATCAACCAGGTAAGGTTGCAATACCATACCCGACACCCGGTTTATATTGCCTTTGATGAATACAATGTATGGTACCGTGCCTTTAACGAGCAAAAACTGGAAGAACATTATAACATGCAGGACGTGCTGGTCGTAGCCATGTATCTCAATACCTTTCTCCGCCACGCCAATATTGTCAAAATGGCCAATATGGCCCAATTGGTCAACGTAATTGCGCCCATGATGGTGACGCATGATACGCTTTGGCTGCAGACCATTTACTACCCCCTGCAGTTATTTGCGATCAACTGCCGCGGGGAGTCGCTCGACAGCTACCTGCAATGCGACCGCTACGATGCGGGGGAGTTTAAACAGGTTCCCTACCTTGACGTATCTTCCGTGTGGAACCGGGAAACAGGGGAACTGATCATCAACGTGGTGAACCGGCACCAGGACAAGGCCATCGAGACCAGTATCCTGAACCAGGCGGGTAAGCTGGCAGACAAGGGTACGGTCTACGAGATCAATTCCGAAAGCTTGTACGATGAGAACTCCGTCAGCGCCCAAAAAGTAAAACCCGTGACCCGCGAGATCAATATTGGCGGCGATGCCTTCCACTACAGTTTCCCGCCGCATTCTTTTACCATGATCAAAATAAAAATAAAAAGCTGAGCCACCGGCCGGCAATGACATCCATGTATCAATTTTCAAAGACAGCAGCGACCGGTTTACTGGGGATGGCCTTCTCCCTGGGAGCCATTGCCCAGGATGGCTTCCGTCGTTTTGAAGCGGTCGGGTTTGAGTCGGTACAGATCAACGATGCATTCTGGAAACCGAGGATCGACAAAGTGGCGACGGTGACCCTGCGTGCCTGTATCGACTATACCGAACTGAAAACACCCCGCATCCGGAATTTTGAAATTGCGGGAGGGACGAGAAAAGGCGTATTTGAGGGGATCTTTTATGACGACTCGGATGTATACAAGGCACTGGAGGCCATTTCTTATGCCATCAGGGACCGGCCGGATTCCGCATTGGAGAAAAAGGCCGACGAATGGATCGATAAAATAGCGGCCGCCCAACTGCCAGACGGGTACATCAATACCTATTTTACGCTCACGGGGTTGGATAAACGCTGGACCGACATGAGCATGCATGAAGACTACAACGGCGGACACCTCATTGAAGCTGCGGTGGCTTATTACCATGCCACCGGCAAACGGAAATTGCTGGATGTGGCCATACGTTTTGCCAATCATTTCGACACGCAGTTTGGACCCGGCAAAAGACATTGGGTAACGGGACATGAAGAACTGGAACTGGCGCTGGTAAAATTGTATCGTACCACAAATGACAGTCGTTACCTGAGGCTTGCGGCCTGGCTGCTGGAGGAACGGGGACATGGTTACGCGCATGGATATACGTGGACCGACTGGAAGGACACCGCATATGCACAGGACAAGACCCCGGTCCGAGATACCAAAAAAATCACGGGTCATGCCGTGCGCGCCATGTACCTGTATACGGGAACGGCGGATGTTGCCTCGCTGACCCATGACAGCGGGTATCTCCGCGCGATGGAAGCCGTATGGGAAGATGTGGTACACAGGAATATGTACCTGACCGGGGGCATCGGCTCCTCAGGGAACAACGAAGGGTTTTCCACTGACTTCGATTTGCCGAATGAGCAGGCTTACTGCGAAACCTGCGCCTCGGTAGGCATGGTGTTGTGGAACCAGCGCATGAACCAACTGACAGGAGACGCCAAATACGCCGACATATTGGAGAGAAGCCTGTACAACGCTGCGCTCGATGGGTTGTCGTTCAGCGGCGATCGGTTTTTTTATGGTAACCCGCTGGCTTCCCCGGGCAGGTATAAGCGCAGTGAATGGTTTGGGACCGCCTGCTGTCCCGCCAACATCGCCCGGCTCGTGGCTTCTTTGGGGAATTACATTTATGGGCAGTCGGACCACGGTATCTGGATCAATCTCTTTATCGGCAGCCAGGTGAATATTGCCACGCCAAAAGGAAACTTCGCGATCAGACAGGAAACCAACTACCCATGGGACGGTAAGATCAACATCAGCATTTCCCCCGATAAAAAAACAACATTGGCTTTGTATATACGCATTCCCGGGTGGGCGAGGGGAGAAGCGGTTCCGGGGAACCTGTATTATTTTATCAACCGTCAACCCGCCGCCTTCAGCATCAAAGTAAACGGGCATGATTATCCTTACCGGATGGAACAGGGCTATGCAGTCATAGAGCGGGAATGGAAGAAAACAGATCTCGTGTCGGTAGATCTGCCCATGGAAGTGCAGATGGTCAGGGCCGCCGATTCGGTGAAGGCCGATGCTGACCGCGTGGCACTCCAACGCGGCCCCCTGGTATATTGCGTGGAGGGGGCGGATAACGGAGGCAGGGCCTGGAACATCTTGATGCCGGTAAATACCGTGTGCACTACAAAACAAGAACCAGGGCTGCTGGGAGGCCTGGTTACCATCGAAGCTACCGTGCCCGCCGTACAGGTGGCTCCGGATGGTATGTCGGTTTCCACGAGCCAGCAGGCCATTACCGCCATCCCCTATTTTTCCTGGTGTAATCGGGGATCCGGCCCCATGCAGGTGTGGTTGCCGGTAAAAATAAAAGACCTGAAACTAAATTTCTGAATAAAACAGCCATATGAAAGGATTCCTGTTAACCGCCTGCCTGTGCTGGGCGGGCATGTTCGGTATTTCATCCTGCAACAACCAACCGACCGGCGAAGCCGGCAGGCAGGACAGCAGCGCGATGACGAAGAAATTTTCCATCAGCGCGCGGCCCTTTGGCAAACTGGATTCGACGGAGGTGACCGAATATACACTTACCAATCCTGCGGGCATGGTGGTGAAGCTGCTCAACTACGGAGGTACGGTTACCAGCATCCTGGTGCCCGATAACAAGGGTGTTAACGGAGATGTAGTACTGGGCTTTGACTCGCTGGCGGGTTACCGCCAGGCGGGAAACCCCTATATAGGCGCGCTGGTTGGCAGGTATGCTAACCGTATTGATCATGCGAAATTTAGGCTTGATGGCAAAACGTATTCTCTCGGGGCCAATGATCACGGCAACACCCTGCATGGCGGTTGGAAGGGGTTTGACAAAGTGATCTGGCAAACCATACCCCGGTCATCCGACAGCGGGGCCTCCCTGAAGTTGGTATACGAGAGCCGCGATGGAGAGGAGGGTTTTCCCGGTCGTCTGCATGCGGAAGTGGTATATGACCTGACCGCGGACAATGGCCTGCGTATAACCTATACGGCTACGACCGACAAGCCCACACCGGTCAACCTGACCAACCACAGTTATTTCAACCTGGCTGCGGGCAGGGAACCGGATGCGCTGGCGCATGACCTGATGCTGAATGCGGACAGGTTCACCGATGTGAACGACCAGCTGATACCCACTGGTCGGTTACCTGCCGTTGCCGGGACGCCGATGGATTTTACCAGGGCAAAAAAAATTGGCCGGGATCTTGGCAAGGTCAAAGGGGGATATGATCATAACTTTGTACTGAACAAAAAACCGGGAGATTTTGCCCTGGCGGCCAGGGTGTACGACTCACTGACCGGCCGCGTTATGGAAGTATATACCACGGAGCCGGGGCTGCAATTCTATACAGGTAATTTTTTAGACGGAACACTCAGGGGGAAGAATGGTATCAGCTATGTACAGCATTATGGAATTTGCCTGGAAGCCCAGCACTTTCCGAATTCACCCAACCAACCCTCTTTTCCGAATACCATACTTCACCCCGGGGAAGTTTATCGACAGGTGACGCTTTATAAATTCTTTGTGAAATGAAAAAAATGCTGTTTGTTCTTGTCCTATGGCAATGTCAAAGTGTTGCCAATGCCCAGGAGCAACGTATATGGTCAACCGAAAAAGCCAATGCCTGGTACCGGCAACAGCCCTGGCTGGTGGGCTGTAATTTCATCCCCAGTACCGCCATCAATGAGCTGGAAATGTGGCAGGCGGAAACTTTCGACAGCGCCGGCATTGACCGTGAATTGGGCTGGGCGCATGGGATCGGTATGAATACCGTGCGGGTTTTTCTGCATTATATCCCCTGGAGAACGGATCCGGCAGGGTTCAGGCACCGCATCGATATTTACCTGGCCATTGCGGACAAGAACCGGATCAGTACCATTTTTGTGTTGTTTGATGATTGCTGGAACAACGACCCGCAGCCGGGTAAACAACCGGCGCCCAAACCGGGTATCCACAACAGTGGGTGGATGCAATGTCCCGGTAAAAAGATGCACGACGATCCAAACAGCTGGGCTGACCTCGGCGCTTACGAAAAAGACATTTTATCGACCTATAAAACGGACAAACGCGTGCTGCTATGGGATCTCTACAATGAGCCGGGCAACAGCCATTATGATGAAACCACCCTGCCCCTGCTGCAGAAAGTTTTTGCCTGGGCCTGGGAAATCAGACCGGACCAACCCCTGACCGCAGGCCTTTGGTACAGCAACCAGGCCTTTAACGAATACCAGCTCGGTCATTCCGATGTGATTAGTTTTCACAACTACGAAAAACCAGACAACCTCGAAAAACAGATCAGGCAATTGCAGGCCTATGGCCGCCCGCTGATCTGTACCGAGTATATGGCCCGCCCAAGGGGCAGCCTCTTTCAGACCCAGCTCCCCGTTTTCAAGAAATACCGGGTGGCGGCGGTAAACTGGGGACTGGTGTCGGGAAAAACCAATACCATCTACCAGTGGGATACACCCATTCCGGATGGTTCGGAACCCAAGGTTTGGTTTCATGATATTTTCCGGAAGGATGGAACGCCCTATGACGAAAAAGAGACCCGGTTCATCAGGCAAATCACCGCATCGAGATAATACATGAAAAAAATATTATTACTGGCAGCCGGTATAAGTGGCCTGACTGCGTTTGCGCAGCAGGATTACCCGGTGCATGCCGTCCCCTTCACTGTGGTACAGTTGCAGGACCATTTCTGGCTGCCCCGTATCGAGACCAACCGCCTGGTCACCATCCCGGCTTCGTTTGAACAATGCCGTGTGACAGGCAGGATCAGGAATTTTGAAATGGCAGCAGCCCGCAGCGGGAAGTTCTGTACGGTGTATCCTTTTGACGATACAGACATCTACAAAACCATCGAGGGCGCCAGCTATTCTTTGGCCACTCATCCGGATAAACAGCTGGAAGCTTATCTCGATACCCTGATCGGCCTCATCGCAAGGGCACAGGAGCCGGATGGTTATCTGTATACCGCACGGACCATCGATCCGCTGCATGCGGGTGCCTGGGCTGGAAAGGAGCGTTGGGAAAAAGAAGGTGAGATGAGCCATGAACTCTACAATGCCGGTCACCTGTACGAGGCCGCAACGGCTCATTTCCTGGCAACCGGGAAAAGAAACCTGCTCGACATCGCCATAAAAAATGCAGACCTTGTTTGCTCGGTTTTTGGCCCGGGCAAGAGACAAGTGGCACCAGGGCACGAAATTGTGGAAATGGGACTCGTCAAAATGTACCGGGTCACCGGTAACCTGCAGTATCTCAACACGGCTCGTTTTTTCCTGGATGAAAGAGGGCATACCGTTGCCTACGATCGCAAAAGCAGGGATCCCTGGAAAAACGGCAGCTATTGGCAAAACGATCAACCGGTAACGAGGCAGCAGGAAGTAGAGGGCCATGCCGTCCGCGCCATGTATCTCTGTTCGGCCATGACAGACATTGCTGCGCTGACGGGAGATACCGCTTACCTGCATGCGGTGGACCGGCTTTGGGCCAATATGGTTGGGAAGAAAATTTACCTGCACGGCGGCATCGGTTCCATTGGTGACGGGGAACGCTTTGGCGACAACTACGACCTTCCTAACGCCACTGCCTATGCGGAAACCTGCGCGGCCATCGGGGCTGTTTTTTGGGACTACCGCATGTTCCTGCTCCATGGCGATGCAAAATATATTGACGTGCTGGAAAGGACGCTCTACAACGGATTGTTGTCGGGCATAGGGCTGGACGGGAAGTCGTTCTTTTATACCAACGCCATGCAGGTCAGCGACCATCTATCGCATCCCGACCTGGAGCGCAGCCGTTCGGGATGGTTTACCTGTTCCTGTTGTCCCACCAACCTGGTGCGGTTGCTCCCCTCGATTCCCGGGTATGTATATGCGTACCGGGGCGACCGTGTGTTTGTGAACCTGTATATCAGCAGCCACGCCAAAATATCCCTCTCGCAAAAGAACAGCATCAGCTTCTCGCAGGAATCCAACTATCCATGGCAGGGGGATGTCCGGATGACGGTTGACCCCGTGGCCCCGGCTGATTTCAGCCTGATGCTGCGCATTCCCGGCTGGGCCAGAAACGAGGCCATTCCCGGCAACCTGTACTGTTTCCTCGACAGCACGGTGACCTTACCGGTGATCAAGGTCAATGGCCGTGAAGTGAGTTTTGACATGGAAAAGGGATATGCTGTTGTTAAGCGGAAGTGGAAAAAAGGCGACCAGGTGGAATTGGCA
>DATJYH010000493.1:0-4915 GCA_035499675.1 Puia sp. | reverse complement strand
ATTTGCCTTCAAGATCAATGCTGCTTATTCACAGGGGACCGACTGGGTAGCCAACAATACACACGATCAATATTTCGATGCGGGGAACAAAACCAATCTTTCGCTGGCCGCTGACAACCCGGCCGCCGACCGCATCAATCGTTATGGTGATGAGTACAACAGCGATCTCAAAACACTTACGCTGGGAGGTAAAAAATATGATGTCAGCCGCACGGGTTACTACGAAAAAGATCTGACGGATTATTCCCTCAAAAACGCCAAAGTGGATGTATCGCTTCATTACAAGCCAACGTCCACTTCTGAAATCAGTTATACCTACCGGATAGGCACGGTCACCAACAACTATCAGCGCGGCAACAGAATTCGGTTGGATGGTGAACAGATACAACAACACGTCCTGGAAATCAGGACATCCAGTTTCACGCTGAAAGGATATTATACCCGGGAAAATACGGGTAATAACTCCTTTAATTTCCGCCCCCTTGGTGAAAACATCGACCTGGCATTCAAAAAGCCATCACAGTGGTACAATGATTACACGACCGCCTGGAACAATGCCATTGCCGGTGGCAGTTCGATCGCTGCTGCACATGATGCTGCCCGTGCTTTTGCCGATAACGGAAGGTTTCAACCTGGCACCCGCGCTTTTGACAGTGTGCTGAACCAGATCAAACACATCAACAACTGGGATACGGTGGGCGCCGCGCTCATCCTTAAATCCGCCTTTGTACATGTGGAAGGTCAATATGATTTTTCCAGCATCATTCCCTTTATACAAGTGCTGGCGGGATTCAACTACCGCAATTACATCGTTACGCCCGATGGCAATAATTATGTGAACCCGGCTTCCTTCAGCAACCCCAAGGAGTCGAGTTCCAATTTCAACTATTACAGCTATGGCGCTTTTCTGCAGGCAGCCAAAAATCTTTTTGACGAAAAATTAAAGATCACCGCCTCTGTGCGTGTCGACAAAACCGAGTATTTTGATCCAAAGATCAACCCACGCATCGCCATTGTGTATTCCCCCGAACAACAGCATAATTTTCGTATATCATTTCAAAATGGTTATCGCTTCCCTACCCTGTTTGAGGGATTTGCCTATGTAAACAACGGCGGTGTTCGTCGCCTGGGCGGACTTCCGGTGGTTTCCCAACACCTGGGTGTATTTGAGAACTCCTACCTGAACACCTCAGTTACCGCCTTTAAAAACGCGGTCAATGCCGATGTAAACAATGGCCTTGACCAGAATACCGCCATCAGCAAGGAGTCGGACCTGCTTGTCAAAAGTTCCTACAACTATATCCAGCCGGAGCATATCAATTCATTTGAAGTCGGGTATAAGGGAATTTTACTCGATAATAAACTATATGTTGACGTAGACTACTATTACAGTGTTTACGATAACTTCATCGGGCAGCTGGATGTCACCCAACCCTACAAAGGAACCATCGGTGCAGACGACAGCACAGCCTGGTATGCGTACAATGGCGGCAGGCAGGTGAACAAATACAAGATGTGGACGAATTCAAAAAGCGTGGTCACCAACCAGGGTGTGGAAGCCGGGTTCACCTATAATTTCTCCCGGAAATTCAACCTCAGCGGAAATACCAGCTATGCCTCGATTGTGAGCATTGCTTCTTCAGATGCGTTTACCCCGGCGTTTAACACGCCGTCCTGGATCGTCAACCTGTCCATCGGGAACCGGGAAATTGTAAAAAACACCGGCTTTAATATCGGCTGGCACTGGCAATCCACATTTTACTGGAACAGCCCATTGGCAGCGGGCAATGTGCCTTCCTACGGTACCATGGATGCACAGGTCAATTACCGAATCCCCAAATGGTTTAGTACGGTTAAACTCGGCGCTACGAATATTTTTAATACAAAATATTACCAATATCTTGGCGGGCCGAGCATCGGGGGATTTTATTACATGACCATCATATTTGATACCAACGGGAAATTCAAATGAGCGAACAGGTTATCATCAGTAATACGCCGACAGGAAAATTCCCGGTTACACAGGAGGGCAATTACCTGTTTCCCGTGTTCCTCAAACTGGAGGAACTCAGGTTGCTTATTGTCGGCGGAGGGCATGTTGCATTGGAAAAATTATCGACGGTATTGCAAAACGCACCCGCTACCTCCATACGGATGGTTGCCATCCATTTTAGCGAGGAGGTCAGGGCGCTGGCAACCGGCCACGCAGATATTGAACTGATCGAACGTCCCTATCAAACGGGCGATATGGACAACATCGATATTGTGATCGCCGCCGTTGACAAAAAAGAAGTCAGCAGCTATATTCACCAGGATGCGAAAGACAAGGGTATCCTCATCAATGTAGCAGATACTCCCAACTTATGCGATTTTTACCTGAGCTCGATTGTCAAAAAAGGCAACCTGAAGATCGCCATCTCGACCAACGGCAAATCGCCTACCATTGCCAAACGCCTGAAGGAAGAGATCAATGAACTGATTCCCGATGAAATAGAAAATGTGTTGCAAAACATGCATATCATACGGCAGGGACTACAAGGTCATTTCAGCGACAAGGTGAAACAGTTGGATGATCTTACCAAGGTACTCGTAGCCAAACAGGTTACCCTGCGAAAGACACGTGAAAAAAAATGGCCGCGGATTGTTAAATGGTGCCTGTTCGCATTCTTTTTCATGATCCTCGGACATGGTATCCTCTCATTGGTGCCATTTGAGAAACTGGTAGATGGCGTGCGCAGCATTCCTCAATTTATCGATACCAGGTCCTTCCTGATGATGTTATTGACAGGATTTATTGCGCAGATGGTGGACGGGTCCCTGGGCATGGGCTATGGAACGATCTCCACCACTTTCCTGTTGGCGATTGGTGTCAACCCGGCGATAGTCAGCAGCAGGGTACACACTGCGAGGGTGTTTTCCAGCGGCGTGTCGGGGTACAGTCATCACCGTTTCGGAAATATCAACCGGAAACTATTTCGTGCGCTCGTCATTCCGGGCATCATCGGGGCTGTTATCGGAGCTACCCTGGCCTATTTCGGCCAGCAGTACGCGAACTATGTGAGACTTCCTTTATCATTATATACCCTCTACCTGGGTTACTTCATCGTCCGCAAGGCATTCGTCAAAAGGAACCCGCACGAAAAGGTAAAAAGGGCGGGTTGGCTGGCTTCCGCAGGAGGCTTCCTGGACGCCTTTGCCGGCGGTGGTTGGGGAACCCTTGTTACCAGTTCACTGATTTCAAAAAGAAAAAGTCCCCGCTACGTGATCGGCTCGGTTTGCCTCGCTGAATTCTTTGTGGTGCTCGCCAGCTCCATTACTTTTTTTATTTTCCTTAAGAATATTCCGTTGGTGGATGTGGCGGGGTTAATCGTCGGGGGGCTCATCGCAGCTCCGATTGCTGCCCGGCTTGTCGGTAAACTGCCCCTGAAAACCATGTTCATTGCTGTTGGATCCCTGGTGGTGTTGACGAGTCTGAACACACTTTGGAGAGCCATCCAGACCCTTCTTCATATATAGCAGCAGAAGATCAGGCTGTTTTTATCCTCCTTTAACCACCGTAAAACCGGTCCGGTGGTTTCTGTTTCCGCTTATCCCCGGAACAGGTTAATTTGTCATTACCATGACAAAGATTTCAAACAATTGCTGTACATTTGTTGTCTATTAGTTATTCAGCCAGATGAACCGTTTTTTGAATCATACCATTTGTTGTTGTTGCTGTTGTCGGCAAACCACGGTTATTTTGGTGGAGGATAACCTCTTATAGCTGATTCAAATAAAAAGAATATACGATAACAGCTCCACCACAGTGGGGCTTTTTTATTTTTTGACCATCCATGCAAACGATCATACCTACTACCCGGGATACAGCACTCATCAGCAAACTGTCGCTGCTGGAAAAGCAGGTTGGCCGAACGCCAATCTATGAAATCAGTACAATTTTCCGCAAAAAACAGGTACATATCTACGCCAAAAAAGAATGGCTGCAGCTATCCGGCAGTGTGAAGGCAAGGGCCGCCTTCCAGATCATGCGCCAGGCGATCGAAAGCGGTCATCTTACCAGGAATATTGCCCTGCTGGACGCTACCAGCGGCAATACCGGTATTGCCTATGCGAACCTTGGAAAACTACTCAACATCCGGGTGGTGCTTTGTCTCCCGGAAAATGCATCCCGGGAAAGGAAAGAGATCCTCCGTTCACTCGGGGCCGAACTGATATTGACCTCACGATTTGAAGGAACGGATGGTGCGCAGGAAGTGGCCAAAGCCCTGAGCCTTGAAAAACCTTCCAGGTATTTTTATGCGGACCAGTATAAAAATGAAAACAATTGGAAAGCCCATTATTACGGCACGGCTCCTGAAATTGCTGAGGCCGTACCTGGCATCACCCACTTTGTGGCAGGCCTTGGTACTACAGGGACCTTTACCGGAACAGGTAGAAGGTTAAAGAATTTATTTCCCGCTGTTCAGCTCATCGCACTGCAGCCGGATTCCGCGCTCCACGGACTGGAGGGTTGGAAACACCTGGAAACAGCGGTGGTGCCGGGAATTTATGACCCCGTCCTTGCCGATGCCCATCTCGAAATCAGCACAGAAGAAGCATATGAAGTCCTGAAGGAAGCCAGGTTGCATGAGGGATTGCTGTTGAGCCCTTCCTCGGCGGCCAACCTGGCCGGAGCCATCCGGGTAGCAGAAAAACTGGAGAAGGGAAATGTGGTAACCGTGCTCCCGGACAATGCCGATAAGTACAGCGAAATAATCAATAAAATAATCTGACATGATCAATATTGAACCAACTGCCAGGGCCCTGATGCTGTCCGATGCGCTACAAACATTTCCCAATGAATGTTGCGGGTTCATGTTTGGTACGGAAGATGAAGAAGGGAACAGGATCATCAGCGAAATCATGGTAGTAGATA
>DATJYH010000492.1:0-5564 GCA_035499675.1 Puia sp. | reverse complement strand
GATTTGAACATGTTTGTTTCAGAAACGCACATACGGGTACGTTATGCCGAAACCGACCAGATGAAGGTTGTGTATCACGGCAATTACGCCCAATATTTTGAAACGGCCAGGGCCGAATCCATTCGCAACCTGGGTTATACCTATAAGGACATGGAGGATATGGGCGTCATCATGCCCATCGTGGAGCTGCATGTGAAATTCATCCGGCCGGCGGAGTACGATGACCTGCTCACCGTTAAAACGATGCTGCAGGAGTTGCCCGAGGGGCACCGGATCGAATTCAGGCACGAGGTTTACAACCAACAGGGCAAACTGTTAACCTGGGGAAAGGTGGTGCTGTATTTCCTGGATGCGAAAACCATGGAAAAGGTAGCTATGCCGGAACCCCTGCGAAAGAAGCTGGAAACCCATTTTCATACGGCCGGTAAAAAGGGACAGAAAATATAACTATATAGCCTATCCGAAACCTGGTTTTGGCACGGCGTTGAACAGAAAAGCCATGGAAAGAATTTTTGCGAGCATTATTACGATCGGGGATGAACTATTGATCGGTCAGGTGGCGGATACCAACAGTGCCTGGATGGCCACCGAGCTGAACAAGGCCGGCATCTGGGTAAAACACCGGATTGCCGTCGGTGACAACTGGCAGGATATATGGGAAGCACTTGATCGTGAAAGCGGGGTCTCGAAGATCATCCTGATCACCGGCGGACTTGGCCCCACGGCGGACGATATCACCAAGCCCCTGCTCTGCGAATATTTCCGTGGCAAACTCGTGATCGATGAAGGCGCCCTTGCCAATGTAAAATATATTTTCGAAAGGGTTCTCAAAAGACCCATGATCGAACGCAACCTGAAACAGGCGGAAGTACCGGACAATTGCAGGGTTGTTCAAAATAAACGGGGCACCGCACCCGGTATGTGGTTCGAAAAAGAAGGAAGGATCTATGTGTCCATGCCAGGTGTACCGCATGAAATGAAAGGTATGATGACGGGGGATGTATTACCGGCCCTGCGCAAATATTTTGTGTTGCCTTCCATCGCACACAAAACACTGTTAACGGCGGGCATTGGCGAATCCTTCCTGGCAGAACACATCGCATCCTTTGAAAATGCGCTTCCCCCGGCCATTCGCCTGGCCTATCTGCCTAACTACGGAATGGTACGCCTCCGCCTTACCGCAACAGGCAACGACCAGCAGATCCTCGAAAAAGAAATCGCAGAACAATTTGAAAAGCTCAAATCGCTGGTGGCTGACTGGATGGTCACCGACGAGGACGGATCGTTGCAGGAAGCAATCGGACAGTTATTGAGAGCACAACAAAAAACGCTGGCGACAGCGGAAAGCTGCACGGGCGGATATATTGCACACCTGATCACCAGCATCCCGGGATCCAGTGATTATTTTAAAGGTGGCGTGGTGAGCTACTCCAATGAGGTCAAACAAAACTGGCTGGAGGTAAGCAACGAAACACTGGCCAGTTTTGGCGCTGTGAGCCGTGAAACCGTTGAACAGATGGCCATGGCTGCCCTGACAAGGTTCAATGTGGACTATAGCGTTGCTACGTCTGGCATCATGGGACCAGGCGGCGGCACAATTGAAAAGCCCGTGGGCTTGCTATGGGTGGCCGTTGCCGGCATGGGACAGGTCGTTTCCCAACAATTTAATTTTCGATTTGACCGCCAGCGAAATATTGAGCTTTCCGCTACCAATGCATTGAACCTCCTCAGAAAATTCATCCTCCAGGAAAATCATTAACCCGCCTTACCGATTTAAGGGAAATAACTACCTTTGGCAGGTTACCAGGGAAGAAGTTTACCGGCAACGAATGAAGGGCGACATCCTGTATTTATCCAATATCTGCCCCAGCCCTCTACCCACATTTTTCCTTCGCCCGCTTCAGCCGTTGCACGTGTTGCCTGGTATGGTGAACAGGTATTGGATTTTATTGTATCAGCTTACTTAAATCTCGTTTATACTATGGCTCTTGTTGACCTGGTGATGCCAAAAATGGGTGAAAGCATTATGGAAGCGACCATCCTGAAATGGCATAAAAAAGCCGGTGATCCGGTGAAACAAGACGAAACCGTGCTGGACATAGCCACCGACAAAGTGGACAGCGAAGTGCCTTCCACAGCCGCCGGGGTCATCGAGGAAATCCTGTTCCAGGAAAACGACGTGGTACCCATCGGCTCGGTGATCGCCAGGATACGCACATCCGTGGAAGAGCCATCGGGATCCGGTCAGCCACAGGCACAACCGTTGAGCCATGCCCCCCGGCAGGAGAAACCGGTAGAACATTTGATGCACACCGCGCCCGTGGCAAAGTCATCCGGCAACGGGAGTGGCAGCGGCCACCGGTTTTACTCACCGCTTGTATTGAACATCGCCGCCAATGAAGGGATCAGCATGACCGAGCTGGAAACGATCGGCGGAACCGGCAACGAAGGGCGGGTAACAAAGAAAGACATCCTCCAATATGTGGCGGGGCGGAAAGCCCAGCCCGCCGGTTACCCAAGCCGGTCGCATGCCCCGGAAACATACGCCGCAACCAGCGAACAACGGGCATCCACATACGAAAAACCTGCTCCGGAAATATCCTACCAGGGCAACGTGGAAATCATGGAGATGGACAGGATGCGCAAACTCATTGCGGAACATATGGTGCGAAGCAAGCATACCAGCCCGCATGTAACGAGTTTTACGGAAGCAGATGTCACCAACCTGGTATTATGGAGAGACCGGGTGAAGCAGGAATTCGAAAAAAGAGAAGGCACCAGGATCACATTCACCCCCCTGTTTATAGAAGCCATAGCCCGATGCATCAAGCAATATCCCTTTGTGAATTGTTCGGTGGAAGGGAACCGGATCATCCTGAAAAAAGACATCAACATTGGCATGGCCACGGCGCTGCCCAGCGGCAATCTCATTGTTCCCGTTATCAAGAATGCAGACCAGTTCAATCTTGTAGGACTGGCCAAAAAAGTCAACCAGCTGGCAGACCATGCACGGAATAACCAGTTGGGTCCTGACGATATCCAGGGCGGTACCTTCACACTGACCAACGTTGGCACTTTTGGAAGCTTAATGGGCACCCCGATCATCAACCAGCCACAGGTTGCCATTCTCGCAGTAGGTGCCATCAAGAAGAGGCCGGTCGTGCTGGAAACATCACAAGGTGATTCCATTGCCATCCGGCACATGATGTACCTCTCCCTCTCCTACGATCACCGCGTGGTGGACGGCAGTGTGGGCGCGAGTTTCCTCACAGCGGTGGCCAAAGAGCTCGAAAACTTCAATCCGGACAGGGCCTATTGATCTGTAGTCTGACATGAGCTTATCACGTAAAAGCCGGTCATCTGACCGGCTTTTTATTTGTAGCCGTGATCCTGCCCATTCTGCGGTATTCTGCTTTACGAATAGTAAAGCAGGCATAATAAGAAACCAGCTGCTGCGTTAACAAGGTGGCGATGTCCTATGAACAAATCATGGTTGCGAATGGCGTTTTCTATTTCAGACAGGCAGTCGGGAATTCCGAATTTTTTTGTATATTGAAGCTACTAACACTTAACACTAAACCCATTGCACCATGAAAACGTTATCTGAAACCTGGTTCGCAGATGGCTATATTGACTTTGAGCTAAAAAAATATACCCTTCTCGCCTACCTGCAGGAAGTGAACCATTGCTTCAACGAGAACAAACTTTATCCCCAGCTCGCAGACATTATCTTTCACTATAACAACCTGGTTGCCTTCCGGGAAAATAAAAAATTTCTGCAGGAGCAGTTTCCCAAGAAATTAAACAGCCTGCAAATTGAAAAATTGCAGGTGCTTTATGAGCAAATGATCCAGGACGATGAGTTGATGACGGAACTGGAGGAGATCATTAACTACTCCGCCTCGCAAATGAAGGCATCCATTACCAACGGTACCGAGATCTATGAATTCGTGGAAGGGAAACTGAATATTTTCCCCGTGGGGATCATTCCCCTGGACATTCACGAAGGATATTTCTTTTTAAGCGAGGGAAACTACAGCGATACACGCGTTTACCAGTATCGATTAAGCTTTTTTGAAAAACGGGATGAAAAATATCGCAGTATCCGCACCGAATACATCGATAGCTGGACGCGCAATATGGTAAACACCTATGAACAGATCAAATCCGAATTGATTAAAATAAAAACAGACCTGCCCAACCCTGCTGTTTACTCAATCGAGACCGAATTGAAATTTCCCGTGGAAGAAACGCTGTTGCCCATCGCAAAACGAAGCCTGGTCCGATACATCTCCACTCAGGCAGCCTGACAATCGCAACGATACATGATGACTGCATCATTACGTCATTCCGCCGGTTCATGTGCTGCGCCAGCGGCCCCTCTTTTTATCCAGAGCTGTCGCATATGCAGGAGGATGGCCGCCACAATGAGCGTAAAACCGAAATAGAATCCGCGATCCAGTGATTTGTCTTCCCGGCACACTGCAAAAGCAAGGGCAATGCCATATACCGGCTCCAGGTTATACGTAAGGTTGACGGTGAATGCAGAAATTTTGCGCAGTGCACTCATGGAAAGATTGAAGGCCACCACCGTACAAAGCCAGCTCAAAATCAACAGCCATATCCAGTCTCTCCAATTCGGGAACCATTTCTGTGTTGGAAAGAAATATAAATAGAACGGCAGCAGGAGTGTCAGGAAGAGAAACCCACCGCCAAGTTCATAGAGAGTAATTGTTTGGTAAGGGATGCGACGAAGAAGCTTCCTGTTCAGAATGGGAAAGATACTGCCCAGCAGCGCAGACGCCAGGCCCACGCCAATGCCTGCTTTATACCTGGGATCGAAATGAAAAATAAAATAAATGCCTGCCATCACCAACAAACCCAGCGCCCATTCGGTCATGTCCGGCTTTGCACGAAATACAAGGGGTTCTATCAGCGCGGTAAAAAACCCGACGGAAGAAAAACATACCAGCGCAATGGATACATTCGCGAGTTTGATGCTTCCGTAAAAACTAACCCAGTGCAGTGCGGCAATGGCACCTACCCCAAAAATCTTCCACATGTCTTTTCGCGGAATGGCAAGGCCATCCGAACTACGCAATCTATGTATCAGCAACAGCGTAACAGATGTGATCAGCAACCTGTACCATACCAGCAAGCCCTCATTCAGCGTGATCAACCGACCCAAAATCCCGGTAAAACCTGCCAGGAATACGGCAAGGTGTAATTGAATGAATGCTTTTTTCATCAGGAGCACAAAGAAATGAAAAAGAGAGAGAATCGCAGGGAAATGGCGGATCGATATTTAACAGGTCATGAAAACTGCAGGAAAATTTTTGAAAGCTTACAGACGACCGTTTTATTAAAAGATTTTAGAATAGAAACAGGAGGCAGACGCGTAAGGTAGAGAAAATATTATTCTCTGCCCATGGTGACCATTTCCTTGCTAAAAGGACGGACGGGAGTTACTTCGGTGTTTTTGACACGTTTGCTATAGTTCTTGAACAGGGAGTACCAGCGCAGCTTCAACACGCCAAGAATGCCTTCTTTTACGATGCCCTTAT
>DATJYH010000491.1:0-9818 GCA_035499675.1 Puia sp. | reverse complement strand
AGGAGGACCGGATGATACAACCTCCCCTCCAGACCCTGACCACCTCGCGGAGTGGGATCTGCATGTCCAGTTCGGTTGAAGCTTTGTACAGCATGGCCAGACCCTGCGCATAGCAGATGATAAATGCGAAGTACAGTGCATCCTCCAGTTGTTGAATAAAAACCTCCCTGGGAACCTCAATGGGCATGTTGGATGATTTGTAGAGCGCAGCGGCCTGCATCCTTTCTTCCTTGTAGGCCGACATATCGCGCATCGCCACGGCCATATCGATCACCGGTGTGGGAACCGCCAGGTCCATCGCGTCCTGGGAGGTCCATTTACCCGTGCCCTTTGACCCCGCTTTGTCCAGGATCAGATCCACCAGTCGCTGGCCCGTTTTGTCATCCACTTTCAGGAAAATATCCCGGGTGATTTCCACAAGGAAGGATTGAAGTTCTCCCTCGTTCCAGGCCTTGAATACTTTGTGCAATTCGTCGTTGTTGAGGCCCATGCCCCGGTGCATCAGGTCATAGCTTTCGCTGATCAGTTGCATAATCGCATATTCAATACCGTTATGCACCATTTTTACATAATGTCCTGCTGCGCCTTTTCCGAGATGGGCCACACAGGGACTGCCATTGACCTTGGCCGCCACCGCTTCCAGGATGGGCTGCACCTGTGGATAGGCTTCCGGATCGCCGCCGGGCATGATGCTCGGACCGGTCCGGGCGCCATGTTCACCTCCTGAAATACCCACCCCCATAAAATGAATTCCTTTTTCGCTCAGAAATTGAACCCGGCGAAGGGTATCCGTATAATGCGAATTACCCCCGTCGATCACGATATCGCCCTTTGAAAGCAGGGGCAACAGGTCGTGGATCACATCATCCACGGGCTTGCCGGCAGGCACCAGCATCATCATTTTCCTCGGCGTCTGTAATTGTGCAACCATTTCAGCCAGTGTGCTAACGCCCCTTACCGCCGTTCCTTTTGTAGCCGAAGACTCCAACGTTGCACCCTTTTGTGCGTCCTTATCGAAACCGATTACGCGGAATCCGTGATCAGCCATATTCAGCAGAAGATTGCGGCCCATCACACCCAGGCCGATCATGCCAAAATCAAAGGATTGATTTGCCATATATACGCAGAATGAGGGCGTAAAATTAGGAAATTTAACGTTGGAATGCCGGTGCTTTTGGTAGAAGGACAGGGCCGGTGTTTGAGCATCGATATGCAGTACATGCTAATTTTTGTTAATTTGTCTGCACGCTTTGTTTAATCAACGGAAAACTATAACTTTAACCCTCACTTACCGCGCCCATAAAGCGTTCTAATTTCCAAGTCCTTCTTCTATCCCTCATACCTATAAAAAACCGGCTGCGGTTTCTTTTAGCAAACCCCGCCGGATATCCTAAAAAAATCCCTGTCGCAAGAGTAGAATGATCAGCCGGTAGAAGTATTCAATCTATTTATATATAACGATTAGTATCATGCGAAAATCTACGCTGGGAAATTTGTTTGTATTGTTGATGCTGACCAGTACGGTGGCCTATCCGCAGGTGGACGTGCTGATGCAGCACAACGACGTCAACCGCACCGGTTGGAACAGCCAGGAGACCTCCCTTACCACGAGCAATGTAGGCGTGGGCACTTTTGGCAAACTGTATACCCGCCAGATGGACGACGAAATACTCGCACAACCGCTCGTGGTCACGGGGGTAACGATCAGCGGTAATAGCAAAAATATAGTGATTGTTGCAACGGTTAACAACAGCATTTATGCGTTTGACGCAGACAACGCAGCCGTCACTACACCCTATTGGCAGGTCAACCTAACGGAGACGAACATGCGCCCACCTCAAAATACCGATATACATGCTGGGTTTTGTCCTACTTATTTGGATTTCCCCGGTCGTTTTGGCATCGTAGGGACTCCTGTGATCGACAAGACCCATAATACTATGTACATTGTATCCAGGAGCACGGATGGCACAAGTTTTCACACTTACCTGCATGCCATAGATATCAGAACCGGCAGCGATGTCATTCCCAGGGTGGAAATTATGGGATCCGTATCGGGTACTGGCGACGGAACCACAACGGTTACTTTTAACTCTCTCCATCAAAATCAAAGACCCGGGTTGATATTATTAAACGGAGTTGTATATATAGGATTTGCCTCCCACTGCGACTGGAATCCCTATCATGGCTGGTTGTTTGGTTACGATGCAAGCACTCTTCAGCAAAAAATTATTTTCTGTACCACCCCCAATGGCCAGGGGGGAGGCATCTGGGGTTGCGGGGCGGCTCCTGCCGTGGATGAGATGGGCAATATCTACCTGGCAACCGGCAATGGCGATGTCGGAACAACCATCTCCGATCCTAATAAAGGGGAAACAGCATTGAAATTAACGCCCGATCTCACCAATCATACATTTACGGTACAGAGTTATTTTCTCCCTTATAATTATCCCAACCTCGACGCCAATGACCTTGATTTTGGCGTAACGGAGTCGTTGTTGATTCCAGGCTCGCACATGGTACTTGCAGGCTGTAAGGATGGAAATCTTTACTTCATGAATGGTGACAACATGGGAGGGTTCAATTCGGGAGGCCCCAACCTGAACCAGCAAACCATTTCCCTGGGTCAAAATGCCGCCCTGCATGCCTCGCTTGCCTACTATAACAATGGGACCGGAAACGAATATGTGTATGTACTGGCAGAAAATTCTGCGTTAAAAGCAATACCGTATAATCGCGGCAGTAACAGTTTCGGAACACCCATAACCAGCGGTATCCAGGGGCCAAGCGGTCAAAGCGGGGCCTTCCTGAGCGTGTCATCCAATGGTTCAACCAGCGGAACAGGCATTTTATGGGTTTCACATGCAGTATTTCCCTGTAATGCCAACCAGGCCCCGCAGAATGGACTTTGCCAGGGTATATTAAGGGCGCTCGATGCCAATGATGTAACCCATGAGCTCTGGAACTCCAACAACTCGGTAGGCGATACAGTGGGTTTATATGCGAAATTTGTCTGTCCCACCATTGCTAACGGTAAGGTATATATGGTTACATTTTCAGGAAAGCTGGTAGTTTATGGTGTAACGGGCGCCGATCCCTGTGCTGGTATGCAAAATGTCGCACTTTCTACTGTCAACCCGGCAGCAAAGTATTCAGCTTCTTCCAGCGTAAACGGCACTACGCCGGCGATGGCCTTCGACGGAAACCTTTCAACGGCCTGGAATGCTGAAGGAACGGATGGGTATGCCGGCGCCCAAAGTCTTACTGTTGATTTGGGCAGCCCCTACAACCTGTGCCGGGTCGAAATAAACTGGGGCGCCGTTTGGGGAGGAAGGTTTACACTGCAAGGCTCAAACGACAATACGAATTATACCACCATACAAAGCATTTCCGACAATACTTCCCAGGATAATATTTTTAGCGTGTCAGGGTTAACCTATCGATATATACGGATGCAGGGGATGAGCTTGAGTAATTATGGAAACGGCGGTTATGTGATCAATGAAATGTCCGTGTACGGTCAACCCTCCAACGGTTGTGTTGCGCCAACAGGGCTGACATCCAGCAACATCACCCAAACCTCGGCCACCGTCAGCTGGACCCCCGTATCCGGCGCCACCAGTTATAACCTACAGTACAAGACTACCGGTGCCACAGCATGGACATCCATCAGCCAGACGACTACATCCGCTTCTCTTTCGGGATTAGCCTGCGGATCAGACTACCTCTACCAGGTAGAGACCGTCTGCGCGAGCGGCTCGAGCCTCTGGAGTACGGCGAGTGCATTTTCCACCAACTCCTGCAGTGTTTCCTGTACGCTTCCCACCCGGTGGACTTCCGAAGATATCGGCGCTGTTGGAGCTGCCGGATCGGCCTGCGATAACAATGATGTGTATACGATACAGGGTTCTGGTGCTGATATTGGCGGAACCTCAGACGCTTTCCACTATGCACATTTCGCTTTACCACTGGATGAATCCATTATTGCAACGGTAGAAACCCAGGATGCAACCGATCCAAGCAACAAAGCAGGAATTATGATTCGCGAAACCACGGATCCGGCCTCTCGTTTTGCGTTTATGGCTTTAACGAGCGGCAGTGGGGCGCTTTTTGAATACAGAAATGCCACCGGTGCCGCCGCCATCTCCACATTTGCCATCGGACCCACTGCCCCATACCGGATCAAACTCACCAAAACAGGAAGCGTATACAGCGGGTATATGTCACCAGATGGAACAAACTGGACACAGGTCGGATCGAGCACTGATCTCCAGTTTGGGAATGGAACCAATGTACTCGCAGGCTTTGCGATTACGAGCCATAACAATTCAGTACTATCTGCGGCCATCGTGGACAACTTAAACGAAGTCACGTCGCCACTGGCCATTAAGCTGGCCAGTTTTACCGCACAAAACATCGATAACCAATATGTGTCCATCCGATGGACGACGAGCATGGAAATGAACAATAACTACTTTATTGTACAAAGAAGTACAGATGGCGTACATTTCACCGACCTCGTAAACGTACCGGGTGCAGGCAACAGCGATGTTTCCTTGTCCTACTCGGCTGAGGACCATAACCCCGTACAGGGAATCAATTACTACCGCCTGAAACAGGTAGACTTTGACGGCAAATTCACTGTGTCGCCCATGGTGACCGTGAGGTTTGGTCAACAGGTGGCCCCCATGCTGTATCCCAACCCCGCCAGTTCCTTCTTTACGATTGTAGCAGGCCAGGAACCCATGCGGACCGTTTCCATCTATGATGCATCCGGTAAATCAGTAAGACAGATATCCAACTCGCAGGGAGCTTCCTCACTGACCGTATTCTCGGCCAACCTCGCGCCGGGTGTATATATTATACAGGTCAATACAACTACGCAGCATTATATGATGAAACTTATCAGGCAGTAAATCAAAAAGAATCGCCGGTTAAAATAACCGGCGATTCTTTTAATAGCTATTGAATATAATATGGCGTTATTGGGTCTGGCAAAAATTCAACCATCAGATTTTTATCTTTTATTGTGATATAGGTACTTTTTTGCTCCGCAAAAAAAAGTACCCAAAAAAGGCGGGCCGAAAACGATTTCAGCCCGTTTTCGGCGGGGTACCCCGATTGAGCTTTTGAACTATTGTGGTGAACGACATTTGTTTCCTGATCAACACTATAAAAGAAAGTATGAATGCCCATTCTCCTTTACAGAGGTCTATGCCCTCTATTTTTCAACAGGGTGGGGATTCCCGCGGTGACAGGTGATACAGCTCACGGTTTGCACTGAATTCCCCTGCTCATCTTTGTTAAAGCTAAAAAATTTTTTATTGATCTTGGCAGTCATCCGCATCATATGCCGGGCTATATTTTTTTCCGGTTTTTCATCACTGGCAAAATCGAGTTTATGCTCCGCACTGTCCTTGAACGCAGCATGACAGAAATTACATTTTACACCCAGCGCCGCTTTAAATCCGTCCATCACTTTGTCAAGGTCGTCATGGCTGATGTTCTTAGGTAAAACCTTGAGGTTTTTGTGATGTGGTTCCTCCGGCGGACGGGTAGCGGCGATACCCAAAATAAAAAATGAGGCCAGGATCATTGCTGCCGAAATTTTCTTTGCATGTGCCATAACTCAAGATGATTTTGGTTCCTGAAACTACCGAAAACTTTTTAATTGAGGACTGGAATTTTACCAGCGGCATATTTTCGAAGCATCATCGGTAAGCTGCCTGTTTTGCTTCCTTGGTATACTGCATGCTAAAACCTATCTTGTAAAAAAATATTTTATGCCGCCTGTGATACGCTGGGGTATATTGGGATGTGGGCGCATTGCCCGGAAATTTGCCGCCGACCTGGCGCATGTGCAGGATGCCAAACTGGTAGCCGTAGGGTCAAGAAGCCAGTCTGCCGCCGATGAATTTGCCGTATCCTTCCCCGTTGCGCACAAACACAACAGCTACGAAGCCCTGGCCTCCAACCCGGAGGTAGATGTGATCTATGTTTCCTCCCCGCATGGATTGCATCACGAACATACGTTGCTATGTCTGCAACATGGAAAAGCGGTGCTTTGTGAAAAAGCCTTTGCTATCAACGAGCGACAGGCAAAAGAAATGGTGGAAATGGCCCGGAGAAAAAAGGTCTTCCTCATGGAAGCACTTTGGACCAAGTTTTCGCCGCATTTCAACACCGTACAACAAATGATCTGGGAAGGCCGGATCGGGGAGGTGAGGAGCATGCTGGTCAATTTTGGATTTGTGCCGCAGCCCCCGATTCCCCAGAGACTCTATGATCCTGCACTGGGAGGCGGCACGCTCCTGGATATCGGTATTTACAATGTTTTTATGGCTTTATCTGTCTTTGGCAAACCTGATGTGATAGAAGCTTCCATGACCCCCGCCCACACAGGCGTGGATGAACAATGTGCCGTGCTGTTCAAATATCAAAACGGTGCGCTTGCCCAGCTGTTCTCCACTTTTTCTTCCAATCTCGCCACCGAAGCAGACATTAACGGGGACCGGGGCAGGATCCGCCTGGGCAGCCGTTTTTATGAACCAGGCACTACCATTGAATTTTATCCGGGACGCATCGACAGCAGGCAGGTGATCCCCTACCACCGGGAAGCCGGTTTTGGTTACCAGTTTGAAGCCAGGCATGTGGGTGATTGTCTGCGTATGAGCCTGACCGAAAGTCCGGTCATGAGCCACCAGGATACCCTTCTGCTGATGGAAACGATGGACAGGATCCGGGCGGTTGCTGGCATCCGTTACGAGGTAGATTAACAACAATTCCAGCCTGCACCTGGTTCGGTAATTCATTCAATAAAAACATTTTTTGTTACCTGCTCACGGCATGCAAAGCTGCTATCGGCCAACCGTCTGCCCATCACAAATATTTTAATCCGTTTACTGCGATTTCATTCCAAACAAACAGTTATTTATCTTTTCTTTGCAGGAACTTATTGTATGGGAAAAAAACGTTCCGCCGCCATCGGTTTTATCTTCGTTACCATATTGGTGGATGTCATCGGCTGGGGCCTGATCATTCCCGTAATGCCCCATCTCATCGCCGGGCTGAAACATATTCCCGTCAATGAAGCCAGCCGGCAGGGCGGCTGGTTATTGTTTGTATATGCACTGATGCAATTTGTTTTCGCGCCCGTGTTGGGCAACCTGAGCGATCAATACGGTCGTCGCCCGGTGCTGTTGTTTTCCTTATTTGGATTCGGAGTCGATTATCTCTTCCTGGGATTTGCCCCCAGTTTTGGATGGCTTTTTGTGGGAAGGCTTGTTGCCGGCATCACCGGGGCGAGTTTTACCACGGCCTCTGCATACATTGCCGACATCAGCACATCAGAAAACCGTGCAAAAAACTTTGGAATGATTGGCGCGGCCTTTGGACTCGGATTTATCATTGGTCCCGGCATCGGCGGGCTGCTCAGCGGATTTGGGATCAGGGCCCCGTTTTACGCCGCTGCCATACTGACCCTGCTAAACTGGTTGTATGGATTTTTTATTTTACCGGAGTCGCTGAGCAAGGACCATCGCAGACCTTTTGACTGGAAAAGAGCCAATCCATTTGGTGCACTGATGCACTTAAAAAAATACCCGGCCATTGAAGGGTTGATCTTTTCACTGGTGTTTGTGTACCTGGCAGCCCATGCCGTGCAAAGCAACTGGAACTATTTTACTATCTACCGTTTTGATTGGTCGGAAAAAATGGTGGGCCTTTCGCTGACGGTGATCGGGCTGCTGATCGCGTTGGTGCAGGCAGGGTTGATCCGGATCGTTACACCCAAACTCGGCAATGAACGCAGCGTATATATGGGGTTGGGGCTGTATGCCCTGGGCCTTTTTCTTTTTGCCTTCGCCACGCAAAGCTGGATGATGTTTGTATTCCTGGTTCCCTATTGCCTGGGCGGCATTGCAGGCCCTTCACTACAGGCCATCATGGCGGGGCATGTGCCACGCAATGAACAGGGTGAACTGCAGGGAGCACTCACGAGCATGATCAGCGCCACTTCCATTATCGGGCCCATCATCATGACCAATCTTTTTGCCTATTTTACCAGCTCAAAGGCCCCGCTGCTGTTTCCCGGTGCGCCCTTCCTGCTTGGCGCATTGCTGATGCTGCTGAGCTCATTCCTGGCCTTCAGAAGCCTGCATCAGAAAGGGTACAAGCCTTAAACGGCATGCGTATCCTGGCCTGACCGCTTAAAAATGTGCAAACATGTTATTTTATGGTTACTACTTTGGATTTTTGACCGCGATGCCTTATCTTTGCAGCGTTAAGTTGATTCAGCATTCAGTAAGTGAATAAACATTTCTGCTACGCATTCCGCGGTTAAGTTATAGTTAGTCTGCTTTACTCTGCTTTTTAGTCAGCTTTTTTATTAGTTATTTTTTAACCATTTATTTTGAGTATGAACATTTATGTTTCGAATTTAAGCTTCAACGTTACCGATGAAGACTTACAGGAGTATTTTGCAGAATACGGAGAAGTATCTTCTGCCAAAGTAATCACCGACAAATTCACCAGCAAATCCCGTGGATTTGGATTCGTTGAAATGCCCGATGACGAGGCAGCAAAAAAAGCCATCGCTGAACTGGATGGCGCATCCGTTGATGGAAGGACCATCGGCGTATCTGTTGCAAGGCCGAAGGAAGAACGCAGCAACAACAAAGGCGGCGGTTTCCAGCGTCGGAACAACAACTACAGCAACAGCAGGTATTAATCTGATCGATATACCAGTTTGTCAAAGAAAGGAGGACTTTTTAGCCCTCCTTTCATTTTTTACCGGTGCGGCAAGATGTTAAATTTCAGTGCGCCTTTTCCGATTGATCCGAAAAACTTATTTTCATCCTATGAATTTTCTTGGAAATATCATCTGGCTCATTTTTGGAGGATTCCTGGCCGCCATGGGCTATGTCTTCGGTGGTTTTGTTTTATGTGTTACCATCGTCGGTATCCCCTGGGGCATGCAGTGTTTCAAAATAGCCGGGCTGGTACTCTGGCCCTTTGGTAAAAAAGTAGTTCCCAGCAGCCAGGGTACTGGTTGTCTTTCATTGATCTTTAATATTATCTGGCTGATTTTTGGCGGGCTTTATACTGCAGTGGTTCACCTTGTTTTTGCAGCCATTCTTTTTATTACCATCATCGGTATTCCGTTTGCCCGCCAACACCTGAAGCTGATGGAAATTTCCCTGATGCCGTTTAGCCGGCAGGTCGTTTAGATGACGGCCGATGGCCGACTGCAACCGCTGCAACTTCGGCATAGGTGGATGGCCGTGCCAGGTCACCGTTGACTGAAAGCATCCGCCTGCTCCAGCCAGGTGAAGCAAGCAGATGGCTTTGATCAAATGACAGAGCCTGCCAACCGAATCCAGCCCTGATGGGTAGATAGAAATTATTCCCAGTGTCCTTTATTCCATCTCCAGCCACTTCCATGACTCTCCCAGCTACCCCCGTGCCATTTCCGGCCAGGTCTTGCTTTGTCCCAATGCCCCTCGTGCCAATGATATCCTCCTCCGGCCCAAATCCAGTCTCCATCAATCCAGATATAGTCTGCTCCTGGTGCTATCGGTCTTGCATATTCTACGTCTGCCGGGCGCGTCGCCACTACCCTGGCGGAACAACCGGCCAGGAAAAACAGACAAGTGGTTGTCAATATTACTAGGAATGATTTCATGATTGTCGATTTTGTTGTCTGTGGCTGGAGGTGGTACTACAGCTTGTTGTTTATCGTCCATGCAAATACGAATTCCTGTCGCCGTGATGCGACCTCCGACCAACATGACAGGATTAACAAATGTTTTTGACTCGCT
>DATJYH010000490.1:0-9378 GCA_035499675.1 Puia sp. | reverse complement strand
AACGACGGCTCCAGGTCTTGATAACAGACTTTTTGGATTTGCCTTCGTTGATACCAGTTACTTTCTTTTCCAGTTTAGCGTCTTCGTTAGGACCCTTTTTAATTGAACGACCCATATAGATTTTTAAAATTTGATAATTTGATGAATAAAACCTGTTGTCAAACTATCGCTGTTTATTGTGCTATTTTCTTACCGTTCTTGCGTTGAATGATCATGTGATCACTGTTCTTTCCTTTTTGGCGCGTCTTCAGACCCCTCGAGAACTGTCCGTTCCTGGAACGGGGCTGACCACCGGATGCCTTTCCTTCACCACCGCCCATCGGATGATCCACGGGATTCATGGCTACACCGCGGTTGCGGGGACGAATGCCTCTCCATCGGTTGCGGCCGGCCTTACCCATGCTCTGCAGGCTGTGGTCGCTGTTGGATATCACCCCAACGGTAGCATAACAGTTGATCAGCACTTTTCTCAATTCGCCGGAAGGCATTTTCAACACCGCGTATTTTTCTTCCTTGTTGGTCAACTGTGCAGACGCCCCTGCGCTGCGCACCAGTTTTCCTCCCTGGCCGGGTTGCATTTCAATATTGTGAATATTGGTACCCAGCGGAATATTTTTCAGCAGCAATGCATTGCCCAGTTCAGGCGCTACATCATCGCCCGACAGCACCGGCGCACCTACCTGCAAACCCTGGGGAGCCAGGATATATCTTTTTTCACCATCCTTATAGTTCAGCAGGGCGATGAATGCCGTACGGTTGGGATCGTACTCGATGGACACCACGGTGGCAGGAATATTCTTCTTGCCTCTTTTAAAGTCGATCACACGATACATTTTCTTGTGACCGCCGCCGATATAACGCATCGCCCTTCTTCCCTGGGCATTGCGACCGCCTGTGGCCTTTTCTTTTTCAACGAGGCTCTTTTCAGGCTTGTCAGTGGTTATTTCCGCATATGCATTGCCGATCCTCCATCTGGTTCCGGCGGTAATCGGTTTATATTTTTTCAGTGCCATGTTTAAAAATTCTGTTCCGGTATATTAGAAAATTACTTTGCAAATTCGCGGCTTTGCCAGCCATTCTTTGTCGCCCTGGTCAAATATTCGCGTACAGGTCGATGTTTTCGCCTTCAGCTACGGTTACCAGTGCTTTTTTGTAAGCAGGCTTGCGTCCTTCAACCATGCCTGCCTTGGTGGAACGAACCTTGGTCTTCCCGGGCACCACGGTGGTGTTAACATCCACAACGGTGATCCCGTAAAATGCTTCCACTGCTTTTTTAATCTCGAGTTTGTTCGCCTTCCGATTTACCTTAAAGGCATACCTTCTCAGCTTTTCCTGCTGCGCGTTGGCCTTTTCTGTGAGGATCGGTTTTATCAAAACTTCAGAGAGTTTCATATTTATCAGTTTGAAAATTTCACGAATGTTTCAGTTTATGCTTCCACGGCTGCTTCTTCTTCCGAGAACGCCTTGGCGGCTGTCTCGGAAAACACCAGCACATCCGCATTCACCAGGCTGTAGGTATTGATGTCTGCCAGCAATACTGCTTCCACCATGGGAATATTGCGTACGCTCAGGTGCAGGTTATCGTTGTACTCGGGCAACACAAACAGGGTTTTTTTGTCGTCCACCTTTAACCCTTTCAGGATACCGGTTACTTCCCTGGTCTTGGGGGCATCGAGCTGGATGTCTTCCACCACCAGGATCGCATTTTCTTTTGCCTTATGTGCCAGGGCCGACATCTTTGCCAGGTCCTTCACCTTGCGATTCAGCTTGAAATCATAATCGCGGGGTTTGGGCCCGAAGATGGTACCGCCACCTTTGTAAAGCGGGTTGCGGATATTTCCTTTACGGGAGCCGCCGGTGCCTTTCTGCTTGTGCAGTTTTTTGGAAGAACCCTTTACTTCCAGACGGGTCTTTACCTTGTGGGTACCCTGACGCTGGGCCGCGAGGAACTGTTTTACCGCCAGGTAGATCACATGTTCATTGGGCTCAATGCCAAAGATCTCGTCCGGCAATGCTACCGTTCTGCCTGTCTTCTTTCCTTTTATATTTAATACATCTATTTGCATCGTACGCTGAATTAAAAGTTATTTCTGAACATAAACAATGGAACCGTTGTGACCGGGAACCGATCCGCTCAGGATGAGATAATTCTTTTCAGGGAAAATCTTCACTACTTTCAGGCTCTTCAGTTTTACACGCTCACCGCCCATACGACCCGCCATGCGCACGCCTTTCATGACACGCGATGCATCGGAAGAGTTACCGAGGGAACCGGGTGCACGGCTACGGTCATGCTGACCGTGGGAGGCACCACCTACCCCGCTGAACCCGTGACGTTTTACGACGCCCTGGAATCCTTTTCCTTTGGAAGTGCCCACTACATCTACATTTTCACCTTCCGTGAAAATCTCGACCGTAATGGCTTCTCCCAAATTCTTTTCAATGGAAAAATCGCGGAACTCTTTTACAAACTTCTTGGGGGCTGTAGTGGATTTGGCGAAATGATTTTTTTCTGCAGCGTTGGAATGCTTTTCTTTTTTGTCGCCAAATGCGAGCTGGAGAGAACTGTAACCGTCCGACTCCTTTGTTTTGACCTGGGTAACCACACAAGGGCCGGCTTCAATGATGGTGCAGGCAATCTGCTTGCCATCAGGGGTGAATACACTGGTCATCCCGATTTTCTTACCGATAATTCCTTTCATTGTTTTAAACGTTTATATCCAGGGTATAAGGACAACCAACTGATCTACCGCCGGGATATGGCAGTACGGTTCGTGATTTCAATCCCCTCGTTTGCAGCCGACCTTTTCCGTTGACCGATGAAGCGTGCCACAAGCGATTCCTTGTTTTGCTTCAGGTTATATCCGCCTTCGCTGAAGCTTCGGCGGACGATGGAAGTACCGGCAGTAAACAAACCCTGAACGGTTTGTTCATATGTACCTCTTCACTCCTGCGGAGTGTAAGAGATTTTAAAAATTTCTCCAGCGCTGCTTTGTCCCGGTTTCACCCGGAAGTTTACAGATGGAAGCATAAAGAGCTATAGCTGGTTCGCCCCGCATTATGCGGGACAAACGATCAGGCTTTGATTTCCACATCAACTCCCGAAGGCAGATCGAGCTTTGAGAGCGCATCAACCGTCCTGGAGGTGGAAGTGTAGATGTCCAGCAAACGCTTGTGCGTATGCAGTTGGAACTGCTCACGCGCTTTCTTGTTTACGTGGGGCGAACGTAACACCGTAAAAATCTTTTTGCGGGTGGGTAAAGGAATAGGACCTGTTACCACTGCACCGGTGCTGCGTACCGTTTTGACGATCTTTTCCGCGGATTTATCCACCAGGTTGTGATCGTACGACTGCAATTTGATTCTGATTCGCTGAGACATATGCCAATTCCCATTTTTCGAATGGGATGCAAAGGTAGGGACAAAGTTTTAAACCATCAAAGTTTTAAAGGCTTTTTTTGGCATATTCTTACCTCGCTCCCGGCGGACAATGGGATTTCAAATACGTTGTGTACAAGCTGGATAGATGCTGGTAGGTACCCTCCCCCTCGCTGATCGAATGGGTCCGGTTGGGATAGCTCATAAACTGGAACTGTTTATTGTATTTGATCAGTTCGTTCAGCAGCATTTCCGCATTGCTATAGTGCACGTTATCATCTCCGGTACCGTGGATGTACAGCAGGTTGCCCCGCAGGTTCCGGGCATAGGTGATGGGTGAGCCATTCACAAAATCCTGCCTGTTTTCCTGGGGTAGCCCCATATACCGTTCCTGGTAGATATTATCGTAGGTCAGCTGGTTCCCTACTGCCGCAATCGCGATCCCCGTTTTATAGATATCCGGGTACTGGAACATCAGGTTGAGGGTGGCCGAGCCTCCGCCACTCCAGCCCCAAACCGCCACCCGGCTGGTATCCACAAAAGACCATTTCAGGATTTCTTTTGCTGCCAACGCCTGGTCCCGGATATTGACCAATCCTATTTTGCGATAAACACTTTTCCGCCAGGCCCTCCCCTTTGGTACCGGGGTGCCCCGGTTGTCAATGGAAATGTAGATATACCCATCCTCGGCCATATCACCCCGGTACAGGAAATCATGACCCACGCCAAACTCATCCCGTACATTCTGTCCCCAGGGCTCAGTATACACATAAAACAACAGGGGATATTTGCGCGTAGAGTCGAAGTGATGCGGTTTTACCACCCAGGCATCCATCTCCACACCCTCGGTGGTCCTGATCTTGAAAAACTCCATTTTTGATTTGGACGCCGCAGAGGCAGCAATGGCTTTTTCCACCTTGCCTGTATCCTGCAGGCCTTTGTGATCCGGCAAACTGATCCACTCCTCCACGCCAGGCGTATAGTAGTTGGAAAAACTGTGCCTGGCATAGGCTGCATCCGGGGAAATATTATAGCCATGCGTTCCAGGCTGACTGAGGGGTGACATCCGTTCCGCCTTCCCCTTTCCATCCAGCCGGGCCCGGTAAAGGTAGGCTTGCGTGGCATTATCCGGCGAAGCCAGGAAGTACACATAATTCCCTTTTTCATCCACCCGCAGAATTTCCATTACATCATATTTCCCGGCCGTGACCAGGGTTTCTTTCTTCCCATCCCGGCTCACCCTGAACAGGTGTCGCCATCCGTCCTTTTCACTGGCCCAGAGAAAATCCTTGCCGCTGTTCAACCAGTCCCATCCGCCCATACTGTATGCCGGGTCCCAAAGCGGCTGGATATCTATCCAGGCAGAATCCTCTTCGTGATAAATGACCGATGAACTGCCCGAGGCCACCTGGCAAAGCATCAGGTCGCTGGTATTTTGTTTGCGGTTCAGGTGCTGGATGATGAGTTCGTTGCTGTTGGCAGCCCATTCCATCCGGGGTACATAACTCCTCCACACGGGGTCCGTGGGGATGTTCATCCATTTCGTTTGTGCATTGCCGATATCAACCACACCGATCCGGTAAGGAGAAGGTGCTTCCCCCGCGATGGGATATTCCACGGGTTTGATAAAGGGATAAATGGAATCGGTATTGTTGATCATCAGGTAATCCCTGGTTTCGCTGGCATCGATCTGCCAGTATGCGATCTGCCGGCTGTCGGGGCTCCAGCGGAACCCGTCCCTGCAAAAAAACTCTTCCTCGTATACCCAGTCGAAGGTGCCGTTGATGAGTTTGCGGGTTCCATCAAAAGTCAGCTGTTTGACCTGGTGGGTCGACAGTTCCTCCACGTACAGGTTGTGCCCGCTTACATAGGCTGCATTTTTTCCATCGGGAGAAATTTTTGCGAACATCAGCGAGGAAGCCGGCAGCGAGCTACCCAGCTGCGTAAGCGCGCCGGTGGACAGTTGGCAGATCCAATAATCACCCCTGGTTTTATACCGCCATACTTTTTTGCTGTTGGTGTAAATCAGGAGCTGGCTGTTGTCGGGAGACATGGAAAAGCCTTCGATTTTGAGCGGGACAGTTTGCCCTGCAGGAACGAGTTTGTCGGCCGCCAGCAAAACGGTCTCCTTACCATCTGGCAATGATGTCTCTTCGAGGGACCCTTCTTTGACCCGGTAGTAGCTGTGACCGGTTTTGCTCCAGACGATCCTGTTATCCCGCTGTGCGTAAATGGAAAGGCAGCCCAGCACAAAACATAATATGGCTGCTGCCCTGATGATTGTTTTTCTCATATGTGACACGACTGTTTTGATCCGGGAAATTATGGATAATAGCGCGAAACCCGCGGGATGATTACCTGGAATCTTGCAGAAAACCACGGCTGCATCGTCAGCAGCTTCAATACCTTTTTACCCAATGGCCGCTGGTCCAGTACCAGCCATGGTCATTTTTTTTCCAGTGTCCGTGTACCCATACCGCATTCTTGTAAGGAGGTGGCATCCAGTGCGCGCCAACCCATACATATTTGCCATTGATCCATTTCCACTCCTCTCCCACCCACACATAGCCGGGTGCGGGAGAAGCGGGTTTTGCGCCGATGACCGGCTTGGCTGGCTGCACCGCGACATAATGCTGTGCCGAAGCATTATGACTGACTCCCAAGAGGAGAAAGAGCACCAGGATCATTGCTGGAAAATGGGGTTTCATGTGCTGAATTTGCTTATTTAAATGTAAACATTATTTCGCGGGATGACCACAACCAGGCCTCCCGGAACAAAAAACCCCGCGGGCTGCGGGGTTTTGTATGCTGTATAAAATTTAGGACCGGTCGCTTACGCGTTCACCTTGCCCTTTACTTTGGCAATAACTTCCTCGGCGATATTGTTGGGAGCCGGTGAATAGTGCGAAAACTCCATGGTAGAAGTAGCGCGGCCGGAAGAGAGCGAACGTAACTGTGTTACATAACCGAACATTTCACTCAGCGGTACTTTAGCACGGATCACCTGTGCATTGGCCTTGCTGTCCATGCCTTCCAGCATACCGCGACGACGGTTCAGATCACCGGTCACGTCCCCCATGTACTGGTCGGGTGTAATCACTTCCACCTTCATGATGGGTTCCAGCAACACCGGTTTTGCCTTGCGGGCTGCTTCGCGGAAGCCTTGTTTGGCGCAGAGCTCAAACGACATGGAATCAGAGTCCACAGCGTGGAAGCTTCCGTCAAACACACGCACTTTCATATTATCTACGGGATAGCTTGCCAGCACCCCGGTCGTCATCGCACTTTCAAAACCTTTCTGAATGGCCGGCACAAATTCGCGGGGAATGGATCCACCGAAAATATCATTCACAAACTGGTAATGACCCTTCCCTTCCTTCAGGAATTCTTGATCGGCGGGCCCCAGTTCAAAAATGATGTCGGCAAACTTACCACGACCACCCGTCTGTTTCTTCAGGGTTTCGCGGTGTTCCACGGTTGCCTGGAATGCTTCTTTGTAAGCCACCTGCGGAGCGCCCTGGTTGATTTCCACCTTGAACTCACGTTTCATACGGTCCACAATGATTTCCAGGTGCAGCTCACCCATCCCGCTGAGGATGGTTTGGCCGGTTTCTTCATCCGTCTTTACTTTCAGCGTGGGGTCTTCCTCCACCAGTTTCGCAATGGCCATACCCATCTTGTCCACATCAGCCTGTGTCTTCGGTTCGATGGCGATCGAAATCACCGGTTCGGGGAAGGTCATGCTTTCGAGTACGATGGGATGATCTTCATCACAAAGTGTGTCGCCTGTTTTGATATCTTTAAAACCAACGGCAGCCCCGATATCACCGGCTTCAATAAAGTCGATCGGATTCTGCTTGTTGGCATGCATCTGCATGATACGGGAAATGCGTTCATTCTTCCCGGTACGGGTATTCAGTACATAAGAACCTGAGTTCAGGTGCCCGCTGTACGCCCTGAAAAACGCGAGTCTTCCCACAAATGGATCCGTCATGATCTTAAATGCCAATGCGGCAAAGGGTTCCTTGGCGTCGGGTTTGCGGATGAGTTCTTCACCTGTCTTTGGATCGGTTCCCTTGACGGCCTCAATGTCCAGCGGGCCCGGCAGGTATCGTACAATGGCATCCAGCGCTGTCTGCACCCCTTTGTTTTTAAAGGAGGATCCGCACATCATCGGGATGATGGACAGATCGATGGTTGCCTTACGGATGGCTTCATGCACTTCCGCTTCGGTGATCGTGTTGGGATCATCAAAGAATTTTTCCAGCAGTTTGTCGTCGTACTCAGCCACCGCCTCAATCAGGTGCTGTCTCCATTCTGTTACTTCATCCATCATGTCATCTGGAACGGGGACTTCCTTGTAGGTCATACCCTTGGTTTCGTCTTCCCAAATGATACCCTTCATCTGGATCAGGTCCACAACACCTTTAAAGCTGTCTTCCGCACCAATCGGCAATTGCAGGGGAACTGCCTTGGCACCCAGCATTTCCTTTACCTGTTTTACCACGTTCAGGAAGTCGGCACCGGCACGGTCCATTTTGTTCACAAATCCAATGCGCGGAACCTTGTAACGGTTGGCCTGGCGCCAAACGGTTTCGGATTGGGGCTCTACGCCGGATACGGCACAAAACAGGGCCAGCAGACCGTCCAGTACGCGAAGCGAACGCTCCACTTCCACGGTAAAGTCCACGTGTCCCGGTGTATCAATGATGTTGAATTTATATTGTTTGGTATCTGCATTCTTCTGACCCTGTGTGGTCGGAAAATTCCAGAAACAGGTGGTCGCCGCAGAAGTGATCGTGATCCCGCGTTCCTTTTCCTGTTCCATCCAGTCCATGGTGGCGGCACCATCATGAACCTCTCCTATCTTATGGGATACCCCTGTGTAATACAGAATGCGTTCAGTGGTCGTCGTCTTGCCGGCGTCGATATGCGCCGCAATACCAAAATTTCTTTGAAATCGTATGTCTGCCATTGTTGTATGTTAAATAGTTTATTTATTTTTTGAACCCGGCCTTTGTTCCCCGTGGGGCGGCCGTTGCGTCGCACTCTTCAGCGGACGCGCTTTACTCAACCTTTTGATCCTGAATTATATACACATTGGAAACCTGCTCCCTTAAATTAAGTGCGCAAAGGTACGTAAATTATTGATGCAAAAAGCAATGTGGAAAACATCGAAACGTTTGTCTCGCACAAACGCTCACCAGCCCGCCCGGGCAAAAAAAAATCCCGCGGGAAAACCTGCGGGACTTCAAACAAAATATCCTGGATTACACCCTGAAATGGGCAAAGGCCTTGTTGGCTTCGGCCATACGATGTGTATCTTCCTTTTTCTTGAACGCACCACCTTCGCCTTTGCTGGCTGCTATGATTTCATTAGCCAGTTTTTCAGCCATGCTGCGGCCATTTCTCTCGCGGCTGTAACGGATCAACCATTTCATGCTCAGGGAAATCTTCCTGTCCGCCCTTACTTCAGCAGGAATCTGGAAAGTGGCCCCACCGATACGACGGCTTCTTACTTCTACGGCAGGCGTAACATTGTTCAGCGCCCTTTTCCATATTTCATAACCGTTCTCGTTGGTTTGCTTGGCAATTTTTTCAATGGCCGCGTAGAAGATATCAAAAGCGGTATTCTTCTTGCCCTGCCACATCAGGTTGTTGACAAACCGGGTGACCATGATGTCATTGTATCTTGCATCGGGTGCGAGTGGCAATTTCTTGGCCTGCGTTTTCCTCATTGTTGGATGGAATTACGTTTTATAATTATTTTTTAGCAGCCGGTTTAGCGCCGCCTTTTTCTTTTTTGGTTCCGTATTTGGAACGGCTCTTCTTACGATCCTTTACGCCGGCGGTATCCAGGCTACCCCTTACAATATGGTAACGAACACCGGGTAAATCCTTTACACGGCCTCCGCGGATCAGTACGATCGAGTGTTCCTGCAGGTTATGCCCTTCCCCGGGGATATAGGCAATCACCTCCACCTTGTTGGTAAGCCGCAC
>DATJYH010000489.1:0-3740 GCA_035499675.1 Puia sp. | reverse complement strand
GATCTTCGTTCCGCCACTTCCTTTTTTTTGTGCTCCACAATGCTGTCCAGTATATTCATGATGCCGTCCGGTTGTTGTTTTATATTATTGCAGGGAGACCAGTTTTTCCAGCGCCGCCAGTGCCTTCCCGCCTTCCAGGCTCTCCACCACGGCGAGGTAGGCGTCTTCATAACGCGGATAGGTATTCGTACAATGCAGCGCCATGGCCGCATTGGCCAGCACCACGGCATTTTGTGCCCAGCTGCCCTCGCCCTTCAGGATCTTCACAAAGATCTTTGCAGCCTCCTCGGGTGAATTTCCCCCATAAATGTCTGTGGGCTCCACCATGCGTTTACCCAGCTGTTCCGGTGTCATGATCTTATCCCCTTCGTTGGAAATGACCTTGGTATCCCCCGTCAGCGAAATTTCGTCGTACCCGTCCAAACTATGAATGATGGTAAAACGACCCTCCGTTTGCTGTAATAAATAATTGTAAATTCTTGCCATCTCCAGGTTGTATACACCCACCAGCTGGTAACGGGGGAACGCCGGGTTGACCATGGGCCCCAGCATATTGAAAAAAGTGCGGACCCCGATGTTTTTACGGATGGGGCCCACCGTTTTGAGCGCGGGGTGAAACAGGGGAGCATGCAGGAAACAAATATTGGCCTCGGCCACTTCCTTTTTTAATTGTGCCGCATCGTTCTTGAACCGGTAGCCCAACTGTTCCATTACATTGGAGGCCCCGCTGACGGAGGTAGCCCCGTAATTGCCATGTTTGGCCACTTTATGTCCCGTCCCCGCTACAATAAAACAGGCCAGCGTGGAAATATTAAACGTATTCTTCCCGTCCCCCCCGGTACCCACAATGTCCATCAGTTCCCCGCTGTCCAGGTCCACGCGCACACACAGCTCGAGCAGTGCATCCCGGAACCCCTGGAGTTCGTCGATGGTGATGCTTCGCATAAGATACACCGTTATAAATGCGGCCAGTTCTGTTTCGTTGTACTGCCCCCGGGAAATATTCACCAGCACTTCCCTCGCCATCTCGCGTGTCAGGGTTTTGTACTCAAACAGGTATTGCAGGATCTTTTTCATAATCAAAACAGCGATAGCCGGGGCCGCCGCCCATATTTGTATTTATTTTTTTAACCAGTTGCGCATGATCTTTTCGCCCTCCGGTGTCAATACGCTTTCCGGGTGGAACTGCACCCCCTGCACATCATAGGTCCGGTGTTGCAGGGCCATGATAAAATGCTGTTCGTCCCTTGCCGTCACTTCCAGCTCCGGCGGGAACTGTTCGTCCCCGACAATCCAGCTATGGTAGCGACCCACGGCAATCTCATCCGGCAACCCCTCAAAAAGCGGGCTGCGGCGCCCCGACCCGTTGCGACAGAACCTTACCGGCGTAGCCACCCCGTGATACACCGACGACAGGTTTACGAGCCTGCCGCCAAATACCTCCCCGATGGCCTGGTGTCCCAGGCATACGCCGAGGATGGATTTGCTGGGCGCATACTCCCGGATCAGGGGGAGCAATAACCCGGCTTCTTCGGGAAGCCCGGGGCCGGGCGACAATACGATCTTATCATATGCCTTTACATTTTCCAGGGGGATCTCATCATTGCGATATACCTCCACCTTCTGCTGCAGGATCTTTTCAATCAGGTGCACCAGGTTGTAGGTAAAAGAATCGTAATTATCGAATACCAGTATTTTCATCGTTGTTTTTTTGGTCACATTCCGCAAACAGGCGGATGTGCTAAATGGTTTCCGCTGCCCTGATGGCTTTTTTAAGGGCTCCGAGTTTATTATTTACCTCCTGCAATTCACTTTCCGGCTTGCTGGCCGCCACAATGCCCGCGCCTGCCTGGTAGATCAGCGTATTTTCCCGGCTCAAAAAAGTGCGGATCATGATGGCGTGAATACAGCTTCCATCAAAACCCATAAAACCAATACAGCCGCCATAATAACTTCTGCCGGTCGGTTCATACCCGTCGATCAGCTCCATGGCTTTGAACTTTGGCGCCCCACTCAGGGTACCCGCGGGGAAAGTCGCCGCCAGCAACCGGAACGGATTGTTGCCCTCGCGCACCCTGCCTTTTACTTCACTCACCAGGTGGATGACATGGGAATAGTATTGCACCTGCCGGTAATGCACAACCGAAACATCGTCGCAGAGGCGGCTGAGGTCATTGCGGGCCAGGTCAACGAGCATCACATGTTCGGCATTTTCCTTGGCGTCGTGCAACAGCTGGTCCGCCAATTGCTGATCTGTTTCATCGTCGCCGGTCCGTTTAAAGGTCCCCGCAATGGGATGGATCACCGCTTTCCCCTGCTCAATCAGCAATTGTGATTCCGGCGATGAACCCATCAGCTTGTAGTCGCCATAGTCGAAAAAGAACAGGTAGGGCGATGGGTTGATGTTCCGCAGCGCACGGTACACATTAAACTCATCCCCCCTGAAACGCTGTTCAAAACGCCTGCTCAACACGATCTGGAATACATCCCCCCGATAACAGCTTTTGATGCCTTTTTCCACCATCTGCCGGTAATCCTCATCCGTCATATTGGAGGTTTCTCCTCCGGCAGCTGCAAAAGGATAAGCGGGTACATCCTTGCTCCGGATCAGTGACTCCACAACCGCCAGTTCACTCTGAACCCCGGCCACCTGGTTCTCGCATATAAACAATTCGTCTTTGAAATGGTTGATGGCAATCACATACTGATACAGGCGGTAACGCATCAGGGGAATGGCAGCGGGTGCAGCGGCTGTTTTTGAAAGACGGATGCTGTCGAAGAACGTTACCGCATCAAAGGTGGTATAACCGAAGAGTCCCTGGGCGGTTCGTACCGGTTTTTCCGAAGCCATGTCTACGCTGAACCGTTGCATAAACTGCCATAACAGGTCCGGCACTTCGTTGACATGTGCGATGGCTGCTTTTTCCGGATGTTGGCCGGGCAGTTTGAATTCGATGTTTTTTGTGTCCCGGATTTCCATGCCCGCGATGGCATTGATGCAAATAAAGGAGTAGCTGTTGTCGGCGGCGTGGAAATCGGTGCTTTCAAGGAGGATGGTGTCCCGGAAGCGGTCGCGTACACGGAGGTAGATGCCTACGGGTGTAAACACATCCGAAAGCATTTTTTTAAAACTTGTTTTTATTTCGATTCGTTTCATATTGCTACGTCCGGAAAGGAGTTTCTTTTGATATTAAAATATTCCGTTGTTTGCTCAATGGTTTGTTCATCCCGGGTTAGCCATCAGCATGTCGTTTTTATATTCTGCTGATGCTATTTTGCTCCACCAAAAAACCCGGGTGGAAAACGACAATAGCACCAGCGACGTTCCTGCAACCACAAAAAAAAGCCCCGAATACATCGGGGCCTGATATGGTAATACAACAAAGTAATAGCATTACTTGCCCCGCAAGGAGTTTGTATGCCACCACCACTGTTTGTTGATAATCTGATTTTGCATTGCGTTACAAATATGAACCGGAAAATTGATTTCGCCAAATTTTTTATAGCTGTTTTCGGGCAATGAGGGTTTTGCGGTTACAGACAATTATGTCTATTTTTCCGTATATACCTGTTATATGACCAACACGAACCCCGCCCCCCTTCCCGGTCAGCGATTGCTTTCACTGGATTTTATGCGCGGCCTGATCATGGTGTTGCTGGCCCTGGAAAGCACGGGCTTGTATGAACACCTGTTCCAGGCGAGCAAGGGCACCGCCCTGAATGGATTTTTCCTGCAATTC
>DATJYH010000488.1:0-4442 GCA_035499675.1 Puia sp. | reverse complement strand
CTTGCTTTCAACCTCTATGTCATTCGGCAGGTAGCGTTGTTCTCTGCACGTATTTTTTCTGAGCGAAAAATGACAGCTTGTTGAAGGGTTAAATTATTACATTAGCACATAAAACGATTGTATATGGCCAGTTTTAGTCTTACACCCGCCCAGGTCCGGGAATATCACAAGGAAGGTTTTGTGGTGGTCCGGAATTTTTGCAGTGCTGCCGAAATAGGTCGCTTGTACAAAGTGGCATTGGAGGACGATGCCATGAAAAAAAATGCGCTGGACCTGAATGACCAGAGCGGGAAAAAAACGAGACTGTCACTTTGGTTTACGCCCGGCAATGATGTGTTTGGGTATCTCACCCGGAGCGAAAAAATGGTCCGTTCAGTAGCCGCCCTGCTGGACAGTGATGCGCCTGTCTGTCATTTTCATTCCAAGCTGATGCAAAAGGAACCAAGGGTAGGGGGCGCCTGGGAATGGCATCAGGATTACGGATACTGGTACAAGAACCAGTTTATGTTTCCCGACCAGCTGATCAGTGTCATGATCGCATTGACGGCGGCCAACAAGGAAAACGGTTGTCTGCAGGTAATACGCGGTTCGCATAAGCTCGGGAGGGTCAATCATGGCTTTGCAGGTGAGCAGGTGGGAGCCGACATGGTGATGGTGAACAATGCTCTCAATACCATGGAGCTGTTGTATTGTGACCTTCAACCCGGTGACGCATTGTTTTTTCATCCCAACCTCCTGCATCGTTCGGAAGCCAACCTGTCGGAATTTCCCCGCTGGTCGATTATTTCCTGTTACAGTTCCCAGTCAAACCTCGCCTATAACGAAACCTCTACATCCTGGAAAACGCCCGTGGATGTTGTACCCGACGAAGCGATCCTGTCCTGGGATGCGGCTTCCCTTTCGCAGGCTGATTTTTTGAAAAAAGAAAATGACCCTGCATTAAAAGAAACAGGATGGGAGAAAGAAGTAAACATTCAATAATTGCTATACCTGGTCGTGGGCAGTGCCCGCATAGTGTTCCACTTCGCTCTCCGTGTTGTTGAGTATGCGGGTCCTGATTTCCCTGAGCCCCCGCTCTACCTGGTTTTCCGGCAGATTTTTGATCCTTGCAATTTCATCGATCCGGAAGCGATGGAGATAATATAACTCAAACGCCGATTGTTGTTCTATCAGAAAACTCCGGAGCGTTTTCCGGATGAATTGGTCTTCGTCATCAGGATCTGCTATGCCCAGGATATCTTCCCTGGCTCCCGCGTCTGTCAGGATTTCATGCAGCTGGTATTCGCCGGGATTAAAAAAAGTTTCATCGGAACCTGGCCGGAACGAGGCTAACAGACCGCTATAAGCGGGTCGGTCTGCTCTTTCTTCCTCTTCTTCCTGCTGCTGGCTCCATACCGCATACCCCAACTTTGCTGTTTGCTCCCTGTATTGCTCAACCATCGACCTGATTTTTTTGTCCGACCTACCATAGGCCCATATAATCATTTTCTCCGGTTGGTCCGGGTCGTCGCGGAGTTGTTGATACAAGTCATGATAAACCTCTTCAATCATTTCCAACTTGCCCAGCCTGCCCGACCGGACCAGGTAGCGCAAAACAGGTTGCCTATAGATCTCATTCCGTATATATTGATTTAATTCAGGTATTGCTTCCTGGATGGATGTAACAAAAGAACCTGCTTCCCCTTTTGTAACAAACTGCTCCAGCAGGGGCCGGGAATTTTCCGCGAGGGCGTGCGAGCGGTACTTCCTGTTGTAGAGATATTCCTTTCTTTCGGCGCCGAGTTGTTTTTTTACCAGGCTCTTTAATTTGCCGAGGGCCTGTTCTGCAACCTGCAAGGCTTCACTTCCTTTTTCCTCTGCGTACAGGAATTTTGCCCGCAAAGCCAGTGATGCAGTCACCACATAACGTGCTCCTTCTTTTTTGATGAATATCTCCAGTAGTAATTTCTTGGGATAGTCTTTGAGAAAGTGACGGAACCGATTCACTTTTTCATCGATCGCCTGTTCAAAAAAAGGCTGTTGACGGGAGGGTTCAATCAGGGTAAGGTGATTGATCTTGTATTCCATATAGCAAACTTTAGCGTGAGCAGAACAAATGAACCCCAGCAAAAACCATGCACCGTTTCAGACATTTTGCGACAACACCGAAAGCAGGCTGTTTTTATCTATCATGCCCGGATGCCGCCAGATCACATTGCCTTTTTTAAAGATCATAAATGTGGGCACCGCACTGACCTGGTAATGCTGGGGCTCGCGTGTATTTTTGTCGATATTTACCCGTACCACCCTTGCTTTACCATCCAGCGCCCGCGCCACTTCTTTGATCACCGGATCCATGGCCTTGCAGGGTCCGCACCAATCGGCGTAAAAATCCACGAGCACGGGTTTTTCAGATTGAATCAGTTCCTGGAAAGTTTCCACGATCACATTTTTTGTTTGAAAAGTATTTTTGAGAACAGCTTAGTAATTTGTTAAATCATCTATTCGCGCTGCTGTATTGACAGGGCAAACCTGTCAGGCGACCTGTCATGATGTTGCATCACATAAGGATTGGCAAAATCATCCCGAAACGGCCTGGTCATGCCGGCTGCAGATGTTCAGCAATGGCTTTTGACAACGAGCGCTGATCATAGGCACCGTTGTACTTGGTTCCATTGATAAAGAACGACGGTGTTCCATTCACACCACTGCGGACGCCGCTCTCAAAATCCGACTCTATTTTTTCTTCCAGCGCTTTGTCCTGGAGATCCATTTTAAAAACGGGGATATTAAGCCGGAGCACCATGGCAAATTCCTGGATGGCCATGCGGCTCAACTCGTCCTGGTGCTGAAACAGCAGATCGTGCATCTCCCAGAAACGTTGCTGTTTGCCTGCGGCCTCCGCGGCAAGTGCAGCCGGTAAGGCAAATTCGTGTACGTTGGACAAAGGGAAATTCCTGAACACGAAGCGCAACCTGCCCGCATATTCGTGTTCAATTCTTTTCAGGATGGGATAGGCCGCTCCGCAGTGAGGACACTGATAATCCCCGTATTCCACCAGGGTGAGCGGCGCCGAAGCGGGGCCCTGTGTGTGGTCATTTTTGTTGACGGGTGGTGTAAGTTTAGACATATTCGTGCTTGTTTTGTTGAATGTTTTCCAATGCTTCGATGATGCCGTCGGCGCCGGGGTTGATGGCTACGGGCGACAGGTAGCTCCATTGTATGATGCCATTTCCATCGATGACAAACAATGCCCTCTCGCAGGTACTTTCTTTTTCATCATACACACCGTATTTTCTGGCCGTTTCTCCCTTGGGATTAAAATCAGAGAGTAAGGAAAAATGCAGTTTCCTATCCTGCATATAAGCCATATGACTCCATTTGCTGTCCACGGAAATACCCAATAGTTCCGCGTTGAATTTTTTGAAGAATTTCAACATTTCATTGTAGAGCGACATTTGGTCGCCGCATACGGGGCTCCAGTCGGCCGGGTAAAAGGCCAGTATTACGTTCCTGCCCCTGAGTTCATGCAGGGCAAATTTCTGATCGGGGGTAGCGAATAATTCGAAGTCGGGAGCGAGATCATTTTTCTGTAGCATACTCCAGGTTGATGAGGTGAAGAAATGGGGGTTGACCGAATAAAAAAAGAGCGGCTAAATGTCACACAAATTTGCAACCAAAATTTTGACTTCGGTGGTGCCTGCCGGAATTATTTTTTTTTACGGATCGATAACTGAAGAATAGAAAGGGGCCGGACATTGTGTGTACACATCAAAAGTAGGCGCGTCATCGCTCAGGCATAAAGCGGATATGTTTCGGGTGGACCATCGCGGTGGCGGGAAATTGAGCTGAAAATGTTGAATATCCGGGTGTTACTGCATCACGCAGCCATGCGTTGGTCCAGGTATTCTATCAACTGGCCAATGGTATGAATGTTTTCCATCTCCTCATCCGGGATATTGACCCTGAATTTTTTTTCCACTTCCCAGATCACTTCGCAGAAATCAAGCGAATCAACATACAGGTCGTTGCGGAAGGAAAGGTTTTCGGCCAGCGTTGTTCCTTCCAGGCCCAGCTTGTCGGAGATGATTTTCTTCACTTCGGATGTGTAGTTGTTGGCTGTCATAAGTGCGGATTTTCGTGTTGTCAAACGTGTATTTGATTCCAATGTTGTGCCAGTTTTCAGGCTTACAATTGCTTTAACAAATGATTTTTTGTCGGAACTCCGGAAAATGGGCAGGCCGGGGCGGGCTGAATAAATTTTTCTGTTAACCAGGTATTTGCAATTATACACAGTTTGTTAGTAAACAGCTTTTATGTGATGGGTTCTAAGAACTGGATCGCTGATACGGACCGGGGAGTACCCGGCAATGGCGACTCTGATGAATAACCAGAAAATCTTTAACATGAAAAAGAAGTACCTGGTAGCGATATTGGCCCTGTTTATGCTTGGCGCCACCCTG
>DATJYH010000487.1:0-4108 GCA_035499675.1 Puia sp. | reverse complement strand
TATTAGAAGTGGTTACCCGGGTAGAAACAAACTGGATCCGGGGGTGGTTCTTAACATCAAAATAACTATCCTCGCGGAGATGGTTATCGCGCATATCATTGCCCGTATTAATGGAAGCAGCCTCTACACTCGCATCAAAACTGGCGGCGCCCAGGTCTTTCGGATCGAATGTAATATGTCCCTGCAACCTGCTGAAGGACCCCGTTACGCCAAAGCCAAAATTTTTAACTTTAAACTGAACGGAAGACCCCTGGTCAACCGGTTGGTATTGGCCGCGGACCCCCAATGCCAGGCAAATACAGGTTAGTACTCCATACAGGCATTTCATATCATGTGTTTTTTCCGGTCAGCTTACCGTCTAACCTGGACATCACGCCCGGTTATCACTTGCAGCGAACGTTTATTTTTTTAGTATGCCGATCCCCGTAAGCACTTGTTTCCGGTACAGCAGGGCCAGGATAGCACAGCATACAAACGTGATCAGCGCATAGGTAAACAATACTGCATCCCCGTCAAATACGATGCCCAGTTTTGTAAGATGAAAAAACAGGGCCCCGGCCATCAGACCCAAACCCAGCACCGCACCATAGCCGGTTGTGCGGGGATAAAGGATCAGGATGGATGCAATGAGTTCCAATACACCGGTGCCGATACGTCCCCAGGGCTCCATGCCCAGGACGGTAAACAGGTGTACCGACTGTGGATGAGCGGTAAATTTAAAATACAGCGTCTGAAGCATTATAACAGCGGCCAATAGCCGAAGTACCCAGACGAGGATGTTTTGTACTTTCATATAATCATGTTGTGCTGTGGGAATAACTGATTTGTACAACTGCAAAATTATTCATGTTGCTCCACTCCCATTGTCGCCTAATTGACACTGACCCGTTTTTTTAATTTTTTAACATCCAGGAAACAAATCTGTTGCCGGTTGTAGGAAAGGATCTGCTCTGTTTCCAGCTCGTTGATCATAGTGGTGACGGTCTGCCTGCTCGACCCAATGAGATTGGCAATGTCTTCATGCCTCAGGTAATTGGGGATACAAAATCCCTCGGCGGTATTTTCGCCAAGTTTTTGTTCCACCAACTGCCATAAAAAATGAACCAGCCGGGTTTTCACATCTTTGTTGAGCAGGTTCAGCAAACGGTTTTCTATGTTTCGCAGTTTGGCGCCCACTTGTTTGCTGAATTTGAGGGCGAGGTCAGGCCTGTTTTTGAGGAGTTTCTCAAATTCATCGATGTTAAAGGCGCAGATGCTTACATCATCCTTGTGTGCCTGGGCAAATTCTCCATGGAGGCTGTTCCGCTCCAGGGTAAACTGTCCAAACAACTCTCCTTTCTGGATGATTTCCTTGATCCGCTCCTGACCATCATTGTCGATATAGCCGATCTTGATATAGCCTTCTTTAACAAAATAGATCTTATTGTGATGGTGGGCTTCAAAATAAATGTATTCCCCCTTGGGCACTTCAATATAGTGATGTTCGATCTTCAGGTCCTGGTACTCCTCTTCTGTGAGGTGGCACCAGAGATCATAGTTCCGGATCAGCAGCATCTTATCGTCGGAAGACATATCACAATTTTAGAAACTAAAGTTACATTTTGTAGAGCAAATGTAGGGATCAGCCACTGAGCCACAGAAGAAATGACAGCCATCTCCAAAACATATCTTCCACGCCCCTCGGCTACATATTTTCCCCATTTCCGTTAGATTTACAAAAAAATCAGGTATGCAGGTACCAACCATGGCATCACTGGCCGCGGCCGGCGAAAAACCGGATGTCTTGTTCTGGGTAGGATGTGCGGGCAGCTTTGACCAGCGGGCCCAGAAGATCACCCGGGCGTTCGCACTCATTCTCCAAAAGACCGGGATTAGGTTCGCTATCCTGGGGAAGGAAGAATATTGTACCGGCGATCCTGTGCGCCGGGCCGGCAATGAGTTCATGTTCCAGATGATGGCCTACCAGAATATCCAGGTGCTTAACCAATATGAGGTCAGGAAGATTGTTACCACCTGCCCGCATTGTTTTAACACCTTAAAAAATGAATATCCCGAGCTGGGCGGGAACTATGAAGTGGTGCACCATACCGTTTTTTTGCAACAGCTGATCGACGAGGGAAAGATCAGGTTAAAAGAACGCGGAAGTTTCAAGGGAAAACGGATCACCTATCACGACAGCTGCTACCTGGGCAGGGCCAACGAAGTGTATGAAGCACCGCGCAAAGTGCTGGAAGCCCTGGACGCCGAACTCGTGGAGATGAAAAGATGCCGGAGCAAGGGACTTTGTTGTGGAGCAGGCGGAGCCCAGATGTTTAAGGAAGAAGAAAAAGGAATTACAAGGATCAATTTTGAAAGAAGCTACGAGGCCATTTCTACCGGCGCACATGTAATTGCCGCAGCCTGCCCGTTCTGTAACACCATGCTCACCGATGGTGTGAAGCATGAGGAAAAAGAAGAATCCGTACAGGTGATGGACGTTGCCGAACTGATTGCCGCATCAATTGACTAAATTTGCAGCATGAAAGCAGATTACAGAACATTGTTGCCGGAAGATTTCTCCAATGATTCAAGAGTGTGGATCTACCAGGCCAGCCGTTTGCTGAGCCTGCAGGAAGCCCTCAGGACAGAAGAATTGTTGCAGGAATTTACCAGCCAGTGGAAAACGCATGGAACGCCGGTAAAAGGATATGGCAACCTTTTTTTTGGACAGTTCATCGTTCTCATGGCAGATGAGTCTGCCACCGGGGTGAGCGGCTGCAGCACGGACAGCTCGGTAAGACTAATAAAACAACTTGAGCATGAGATGAAGGTTTCCTTCTTTGACCGACAGCTCCTCGCTTTCTATATCAGGGAAAAAATCGAACTCATCCCCCTTTCTCAATTTGATTATGCCATCAGGCAGCAGTTGTTGACGCCTGAAACCTTATACTTCAACAATACCGTGCTGACCAAGAAAGAATTGGAGACATCCTGGATCCTCCCGATCCGTGAAACCTGGTTAGCCAGACGTCTAAATACGGTTCAAACGAACTGATTGCCGCTGAAGATTTTCCCGGGATATTTTTTCGTGGACATCCTGCCTCAGTGTGCAGGAATTCAAAGAGCGGGGCCGATGGATGGTCGTGAGTCTGAAGTTAACAGTAAAATGCTGCATCGGACCTACTTCATTTCTCTTAGTTTTATTCTTTCACCCTGGTACCCACGGTTATTTAGCACTGGTTGCGCAGATGGCTTTGCGGCTTTTATTGGCCTGGTCAACTGGGGATACCTGCAATCGCTTCAACCATCATGAAACAATTTCTACACGACATCCGATCCAGCCCCATTCTCTGGCTTGGTATTTTTATACCCATCGTTCTCGTTATGCATTGGACGCATACCGGATCGCACCTGGTCATGTTTGTATTGTCTCTTATGGCAATTATTCCGTTGGGTGGTTTTTTGTCGAGGGCAACCGAAGGGCTTGCTGAAAAAACAGGCGATACCATCGGGGGCCTGATAAATGCCACACTGGGTAACCTCACGGAACTGGTCATCGTAATTGTTGCTGTCAGGCAAGGCTTATTTGATCTTGTCAAGGCTTCGCTGGCAGGAGCCATCGTAACAAATTCGCTGTTTTTGTTAGGGATGTCGTTTTTAATCGGGGGCGTTAAATTTCATGTGCAAAATTTCAACCGGGTCAATGCGGTTGTGCAAACATCGCTGCTTTTTACCATCTGCGTGGCGCTGCTCGTACCGGCCATCATAGGGAAAACAGACGCCGGACAGCAATCTTTTGATATTGGCAATATCAGTCTTGGAATTTCTATTATCATTCTCATCGTTTATATCCTCAGTCTTGTTTTTTCGTTGAAAACCCACGCAGATTTTTTTAAAACGGTTGAATCCGAACATGTGGAACAGGAGAAGCCCTGGTCATTGTCGCTCTCCCTGGTGGTTCTGGCCCTTTCGGCAACCTGTATTGCCATTGTCAGTGAAATCTTCGTCGAAGCGGTGGGAGAAGCCGCAACGAACCTCGGATTGTCGCAGGCATTTATAGGATTCATCATCATTCCCCTGGTAGGAGCTGCGGCCGAAATGATCACGGTATTTTCAGCGGCTGCCAAGA
>DATJYH010000486.1:0-2005 GCA_035499675.1 Puia sp. | reverse complement strand
GCTCCCCCATTTTTTGGAGGCATGCAAAACTGAGGCGGGATAAAGCGATGCCATCCGAAGCGCTTCGGGCAGCGGTATCCCTACTTTCTCTACCCCGTTCCTTACGGCCTGTAACATGGTAAGTGCCGATCCGGAAAGGGTTCCATCCGGCAATACGTACCTGTCACCTTTGAATACATGCTGGTATTCGCCGTGAAGAATCTCGGCAACAGCATCGGTGATAAAGAATAGGCGTTCGCCCAGTATTTTTTTACTTATCCTGATGGAGGCGAAATCAACATGAATGCCGTCGCAGACCACACTGCTTATTACATCTGCATCATCGTAGATCGCGCCTACCATGCCCGGCTCGCGGCCCTGCAGGGGCGACATGGCGTTGAACAGATGGGTGGCCGCGGGTATGCCCATGGCAAAGCCGTTGATTCCTTCGGTGTACGTGGCGTTGCTGTGACCGGCGGAAAGAATAATTTTTTGCGACAGCAGGAATTCGACGATGTTTCGCTCGCATTGTTCCGGTGCGATGGTCATCATTTTTATCACGCCCTTCCCTTTCTTCATCAGCATTTCAACCTCATCCATCGTGGGCTTTTTGATGAATTTTTCAATATGCGCACCCTTTTTGGCCGGGTTAATATAAGGCCCTTCGAGGTGCAGCCCAAGCAAACCTTTGCCCCCTCCGGACCAGTATTTCTTGACCACCTCGATGCCCTGCAGGAATTTTTCGATGGAATTGGTGGCCATGGTGATCATGAACTGCGTAGTGCCCCCCTGCAGGCAGTATTCATACGTGGCCTCCAGCGAATCTGTGGTCAATTCTGTTGAAAACAATTTTCCGTTTCCCCCGTAGATCTGCAAATCGATAAACGCCGGTGCCAGCATGTATCCATCCAGCTCCACACGACGGTAACCCGCGGGGATATCCGCTGTAGGAACAACAGCGTTTACTTTTCCTTCTTTAACCAGGACGGACCGGCCGGTGAAGATCTCTTTACCGGTAAAAATTTCAGGGGCAATAAATGCAATTGACATATTTCAGGTTTACGGGTCTATTAAAAAGTGGTCCGCATCCTTCCAGAAAGGAAACTTATTTCGAACCTCTTCCAGTTTCTCTTTTTCCAACGCGATGGTGAACAGGTCTTCCTCATGCGCTTTATGGTACAGGATATTTCCGAGCGGATCTACAACCATGGAATCTCCGCTATGATAGATGCCATGACCATCATCCCCGACACGGTTGACCCCGACCACATAACACTGGTTTTCGATGGCCCTGGCCTGCAGCAGGGATTTCCAGGCGTGATTCCTACGTTCAGGCCAGTTGGCCACATATACCAGCAGGTCATATTCCGGCTGCCCGTTTTGAATGGATTGCCTGGACCAAACAGGGAACCGCAGGTCGTAGCATATCAGCAAATGGATCTTCCACCCGTTTACAGAGGCGATCAGTCGTTTGTTGCCGGGGCTATAACGATTGTCTTCGCCGGCATAGGCAAAGAGATGCCGCTTATCGTAATGGCCGTATTGCCCGTTGGGGAGTACCCACAACAGGCGATTGAAAAATTTATCTCCTTCCCGGGCTATGATGCTTCCTGTCAGGATGATTTTTTTTAAGCCGGCTATTTTTTTCATCCAAGACAGTGTGGGACCATCCATATCTTCTGCCAGTGTTTCCGCCTCCATGCTAAACCCGGTGCTAAACATCTCGGGCAGCACCACGAGCTCCGCTTTTCCGGGCATTCCAAGAATTTTTTCTTCCAGATGCCTGAGATTGGCAGACTTATCCTCCCATTGGAGGCGGGTTTGTACAAGGCTGATATGTAGGGAAGACATGGACCTGCAAGATAAGGAGGGTAAAGTTAATGGATGGGTGCACCCATCCAGGGCCCGTCTAAATAAACAAAGAAAATATAATAAGGGAGCATCGTGATATCGTGCTGTGCATCATCATTTTTCTTTTTTGTTGATTTCAGTCAGCAGTTTGCCCACCAGGTCCGCTTCATAGCCT
>DATJYH010000485.1:0-3883 GCA_035499675.1 Puia sp. | reverse complement strand
GAAATGTGACAACGGAAGACCCCGGAAGGTTGTCAACGCTGTCGCCGTTTGCGGATCAATGGTCACCGGGAACACCTTGGTATATTTTTTATAGAAATGCCGGGAAGCATTGCGGGGTTTTAAAACCCAAAGTCCCGGATGGGAAGCAGGATGCAGTTCCTGTTTAATGTACTGCGAAGGAAAATTATTGGCGGCTGCTTTTTCAAACGCTTCCATCACCTGGTTGGTCAGTTCCTCATGATCGTTCAGGGTAGCCTCATTCAGCTCACCGAGGTTCTGGACGGTTTCCTGGATGGTATTGGCGATGGATTCATAGGCAAGATCAGTACGCCCTGCCTCATAGGTTTCAAACCCGATTGCCGACAAACCCAGGTCCACAATGCTCGATGAGAGTGGGAGGGCTACATTGGAGGGAACATATTTCCCCACGAGTTTCGCGAGCAGGTTGGCCAGGAAACTTACAATCTTGGGACGACCGATCAGTCCCTCCGCCATTTTAATGATGGGCTGCAGCGCCAGCATCACCGCCGGTAAAAAGCGTTCGACCGCCGGTGCAGGACTCTCCCCGTCTTTGAGATCCTTCAGATCCTGAATGAACTGGTGACGAGCTCCATGCAAGTGAATGTGCCTGTGTCCGTGTTTATAACTTGTCTCATTTTCCAGGGTCTCGCCCGACATTTCGTAGCCTGACTGCAGCTCTTCTGCTTCCATTTCATTGCCGGAAAAAACGAGATTGCTGATGTGATTATCAAGTTCGGCCTGTATATTTTCCAATTCTCCCGCACTCGGTATTTCTCCCGAATTCTCCGAAGTTTCACCCATACCCGTTTCCAGGTTTAAAAATTTTTTGGCGAGGTCCTGTGCATAGGGTTGAAGCACTTTTGGAAGTTTCCCGATGGCGAATTTTAATACCTTTTCCAGCAGCGGCTTGATCAGACCTTTTAGTTTGCTCAGGATGATGTTGATGGGAAGTATCTTCCCCACTATGCTGATTCCTTTTTTTGCCAGGTCAATCCCTTTCTTAACGACCGATTTGACCTTCTTGAAAAAGGAGCCAAAGAATTGCTCCTGCGCGGGCGACAGTTGGGCGTGATCGAACTCCAGTTCCGAGAAGAAATTGCTGATTTCCGTTTCTGAATAGTTCCCGAAACTATTCCCTGAAAAATGTTCATTCACCCGGTCGATCATCGATTGGGTTTCCCTGATCAGCGGGGCAAAATAGGCGCTGGCCTGGTTGTTCGCATACGGGATGAACCGTTCACCCATAGCTACCTCGCTGGAAATTTTTGAACTCCAACTGTCTTCCAGTTCCGTGGCCAGCTCGTACAACGCATTGTTGAATTCCTGGTCGTGCAATTCGCCAATGAACTGCACAAATTCACCATCGCGCGGTGTTTGCCGGGCACCCTGGGTAGTTTCATAGGTTTTGCTGAAAGGACTGTCAATTTCCTGTGTTATGGATCCGCGGAGGGTTTGACCCTGTTCTTCTTCCATTTCCCCGGTAAAAACTTCTGCAAAAGGGGATTCGTATTCGGCCGTCATCGTTTCCTGGCCGTTTGAGGAATAGTAGGCCATAATTAAAATAGCTTTAAAATGGTCAAAGCTAAATCCGCGGAGCAGCGGTTTCAATCCCCCGAAAGGGTGAATTATTTTTCGAAGAAGGTCTGGTGATAATAGCTGATCAGGGCAGCCGTATTTTTGGCGCCTGTTTTTTCGAGAATGTTTTTCCGGTGTGATTTAACGGTTTCGTAGCTGATGAAAAGTTTCTCTGATATTTCGTTGTTGGTAAAACCCCGCATGATGAGGCCCAGTATCTCTATTTCCCGGATGCTGAGTTTCTGATGGTTGATCTCACCGGGATGCAGTGCCTTTTTATTGACCAGGAAACTGGCTTCGGTGATATCGGTCACGGTCAGTTCAAGCCGCAGGGTCATGGAACTGGCCAATGGCCGTAATATGGTCAATAACTCCCTGAGCCGGAACAGGAGTTCGGCCTCTGATTCCGCAGACCAGTTATCGGATATGAAGAAATTGACTTCACGGCCTTCGGTACTCGTCCCGGATGACAAACAGAGACAAAGAGAGGCGCCCATGCGATATGGCATTGCGGGAACGGCGATCCACTCAATCAGAAAAACCGGAAAAGCAATAAACGAGGGAAGACAGAAACAATAGCCCGAAAAGTTTTGTATAGAGGACAGAATTGCAACTTCAAATTTGAGGCGAGTAAAATTAAACAACAATACCACAATGTGGTATTGGGATAAATACTTAGTAGAAATACCGTGCAGAAGTTTTCGGCCAGGTTCCTAGTCAAGCTCCTCATATTTTTTCCTGTATTGCAACGGTGTGCAATCCTTGACCTTTTTGAATTGACGGTAAAAAAAAGGCAGGCTCTCATAACCGCAACGATAGCAGATGCTGGTCACTGGCAGACTGGTTTCAGTAAGCAACCGTGCAGCCATGTATACCCTGTAGCGGTTGATAAAAGAAAAAAAAGGCTGGCCCATCATCCTGCTGAAAAAACGGGAGAAGGGCTCCTCTCCCATATGAACATGTGCGGCGGCTTTCGCCAGGGTTATTTTTTGCGCGTAGTTCCATTCCACATAGAGGTGGATGCGATTGATCCGTTCCTCGTCATCCAGCCTGAGTTTACCATGAAATCCCTCGGGACAGAGCAGGGAGATTTCCTGCTGTTGTGCCAGCACCTGGAACAATTCCAGCAGGCGGATCAGTTTCGCAAACGGCGACAAATCCAGGAAATCGAGGAGCTGTTGCCGGATACCTGCTGCAAACCCGGTGCTGAATTTTATTCCGGCCGGTGAGGTCGCCAGCATTTTCCGAATCCCGTCAAATTCTTTTTTATCAAGCCATCCTTCGCCCAAAAGATCGGCCGGCCAATGTATGACCACGGCCCCGGCCTTTTCCTTCTGTGGACCGATATTCTTCCAGCAGTGCGGCAGGTTAGGCCCCAGCAACACCAGGTCGCCCGGACCAAATGTCTCAAACCAGTTGCCGATATAACGGATACCAGTACCTGACAAAATATAAGTGAGCTCATATTCGGGGTGGTAATGCCATGGCGCATCGAACTAGTCTATGGCATAGGCGAATGACTTGAATGAATTAAGCTCCGGCGTAAGGATGGGCTCGAACGAGGCCCTGCTGCCGGAAGATAGTACCCTATTTGAGACAGATTTCCGGATTAACTTGGTCTTCATGCTACAAAATAGGGTATAAATTTATCAAAATAAGGGAATATTGGCCTGTATTCCTGACGGTACTTTGAGAAAAAAGATGTGCAAAATCCTCATCACCGCCTGGGTCATGTTTCTTGTGTTGGGTGCGATGGCACAACCGGCGGGCTTTCAACCGCAACAGGTAAGTCTCGGATGGGAGTTGCTGAGAAATTATACCGACAAACAGCCGGGGTTTACCTGCCGGCTAACAGTAACGAACAACGGAAAAATAACCCTGCCCGCCCGGGGATGGAAAATATACTTTAACCTCCGCTACCACGGTTATACCCTGTCGTCCGGAAACCCCAAGCTGGAACTAAAACATATAAGCGGAGAACTGTTTGCGATCACTCCCCTCCCGGCGAACAAGCCACTGCTTCCCGGTAAGTCTTTGCAAATGGAATACAGCGGCAACGGCCGGATTGAAAACTTCCAGGACCTTCCCTCCGGATTTTTCTGGGTAAACGAGCAAGACAGCAGCAGGGGCATTGATATGGGGAAGCTTACCGTTCTTTCTGCAAGCGCTTTGCCTGCTCCCGACCAACAGATTCGCTATGGAAAAAATCTTGCCCTTCAAAATACGTCTGTTGACGACCTGTCACCCATATTGCCCACGCCACAGCAATGTACGCTGCACGATTTTT
>DATJYH010000484.1:0-8782 GCA_035499675.1 Puia sp. | reverse complement strand
TACTTGAAGTCTTGGAATTATATTTGGTGTACCCTGTGCGCACCATGCTGGACTTGGAATCCAGCTTTTCGATGGAATACCCATGGCTCATCAACTTGCTTACCACCTGGTTAAAACCCACGCCCTTGATGGTGATGGTATTGATGTCCTGGTTGATCTCCTGGGAAAATAGGGGTGGGAAGGCGAGCAGGCAGACAGCAAAGAATAAAGACTTCAAGCAGCAGGTTGTTTGAAAATGGCGAATGAATTCATCCCACGCAAAAATATCATTATTCTGCTATCAGGTATCGCCGGGTTATTCAGATAATCGGCACAATCCAAAGGCGGACAGCGATTGTATCGATACCGAACAATCCAGGTCCCTCTTTACAATCTAACCAACTGATTCATAGGGTTTTTGAAATCGGGCATTTTTTTGGTTACGCGTGATTATATCTGTATCATTTATTTATCCATCTGAATCATTGATTGGTTATGTTGCTGAATTTTTTTAAGATCGCTTACCGTAATTTCCTTCGTGGCAAATGGTTTTCCGTCATCAATATCTCCGGGCTGGCCATTGGAATGGCCAGTGCCCTGCTGATCCTGCTGGCTGTGCAGAATGAATGGACCTACGACCGGTTTTATAAAAACAGCGATAGGTTATACCAGTCCTGGAACCGCGACCGGGGCAACAAGGGCATTACCTGTTGGAACGTAACCCCAAAGCCACTGGGACCAGCGTTGAAAAAAGATTACCCGGAAATTGAACAGGCGACCAGGGTAGGCTGGGATCAAACCATCCTGTTTACCCTGGGCGATAAAAAGATCAACATCAAGGGTACGATGGTGGACCCTGATTTTCTTACGATGTTTGAATTTCCGTTTATCAGCGGAAACATGCATACGGCCCTGGATCGCCCGGATGATATTGTGATCACGGCGCAACTTGCTAAAAAACTTTTTGGCGACGAGGACCCGATGGGTAAAACGGTGCGGCTGGACAATAAATATAACTTCCGGGTCAGTGGCCTGATGAAGGACCTGCCCAACAATACCCAGTTTGATTTTGAATTCCTGCTTCCCTGGTCCTATATGCATACCATTGGACAGGACGACAGCACCTGGGCAAACAATTCCACGCGTAATTATGTGCTGCTGAAACCAAACGCTGACATCAAAAAAGTCAATGCGCGGATCAGGGACATCATTATTCAGCATGGACAAAAAGACTGGACCACCCAATCATTCCTGTACCCGGTCAGCCGGCTGAGGTTATATGGAAACTTTGAAAATGGCCAGCCTGCCGGTGGAAATATAGAATCGGTGAGGGTGTTTGCGATGATCGCTGCGCTGATCCTGTTCATCGCCTGTATCAATTTTATGAACATGAGCACGGCACGCAGTGAAAAACGTGCGCGGGAAGTGGGCATCCGTAAAGTGGTGGGGGCGGGGAAGGGATCGTTGATAGGACAGTTTTTGGGCGAAAGCATTTTGATCGCCGGCATCTCAGGGGGGCTGGCCCTCCTGCTGCTGCAAATTTCGTTGCCCGCCTTCAACCTGGTTATCGGGAAACAACTCTTCATTGACTTTAGCAGCATCTATTTCTGGTTTTTCTTTATTGGATTTATTTTATTTACGGGTGTACTGTCAGGAAGTTACCCGGCCTTCTTTCTTTCATCTTTCCGTCCCGTGAGTGTATTGAAAGGGAGTTTTAAAAAAGTGCAGGCATTGGTTACCCCCCGCAAGGTATTGGTGGTACTGCAATTCAGTTTTGCGGTCATCCTGATTGTTGCCACGATCGTGATCGAACGACAGGTAAAATATGCGCAGGAGCGGCAATCGGGATATAACCGGGACAATATCATCTGGACCTATCTCAGTGGAGATATCAGCAAAAATTATGAACTGATCAAAAATGCATTGATCAACGAGGGTGTGGCATTATCTGTAAGCAAATCGAGCGCACCGCTGACGGAGAGCTGGAACTCCGGCGGGGCAGACTGGAACGGAAAGAACCCGAACGACCGGAGCGAATTCAACTTTTTTAACAGTGATGGCAACCTGGTTAAAACAGCCGGCCTACAGCTCGTGATGGGAAGGGATATTGATCTGAAGAGCTATCCAACGGATTCCACGGCTGTCATCCTGAACGAGGCCGCCGTGAAAGTGATGGGGTTTAAGAATCCCATCGGCCAGATCATCGATCACGGAGCCTGGGATGCAGACTGGCATGTGATCGGGGTGGTCAGGGACTTTATCCTGCAGTCGCCTTATGACCAGGTAAAGCCGATTGTGATACAGGGTCCAAGGGCAGACTGGTTTAACCTGATGCACATAAAATTGAATGGCGCCCGTTCTACCGCGCAGAACCTGGCTGCCGCGGAGAAAATATTCAAGCAGTACAATCCGCAATATCCTTTTGAATATCGGTTTACCGACGAAGACTATGCAAAAAAATTCAACGATGAAAGAACAACCGGCACGCTCACCGCATTTTTTGCCGGGCTGAGTATTTTTATTTCCTGCCTGGGTTTGTTTGGTCTTGCCGCCTATATGGCCGAAAACCGTACCCGCGAAATCGGGGTTCGAAAGGTGTTGGGAGCTTCTGTAACTGGAATTGCCACCTTGTTATCGAAGGATTTTGTGATGCTGGTGGTCATTTCCATCCTGGTCGCTTCCCCCATTGCCTGGTGGGCGATGCAGACCTGGCTGGCGGGCTACAACTACCACATCGGTCTATCCTGGTGGATCTTTGTGCTGGCAGGCTTCCTGGCCATCCTGATAGCCCTGATCACCGTAAGTTTCCAGGCCATCCGGGCCGCCCTCGCCAACCCGATCAAGTCACTACGAACGGAATGATTAAATCGATTACAATTGCTACCGGGCTGATGCAACATTTTAGGGAAAAATTGGATTTTAATGTAACGATTGCCTAGTTCCCGGGTTTATGACATGAGGGGGTAATATTTTATTGCATTTTCATTGCTTATTTGTTGCGCTGATCAGGGAACCGCTGCTTTTCATCACAGTTCTACCACAGCTCAATCAGGACACCCTCAGGAAAACGGGCTGTAATCGTTTTCCGACTACCCTTTTATCGTCTTTTTTTGGGCAAGCAAAAAAGGACGTAAAACCAATAAAATGGAAATAACAGGAATGTCAACACGGTTCAAATGACGCGTTCCAGGCCAGGGAAAGAGAATAGCAAGAAATTAACTTTCTAAAAAATGATTATCTATTTGCGCCGATCAGGGAACCACTGCTGTTCACCACAGTAGTACTAAAGCATGATCAAGGTACTTCGCCGAAACCGGGCTGTCATCGGTTTCGGCTGCCTTTTTTTGGTACTTTTTTGGGCAAGCAAAAAAGGACGTAAAACCAATCAATCGTTATGTTCAAAAACTATTTCAAAACCGCATGGCGGAACCTCACCCGCCACCGCATCTACTCCTGCATCAACATACTCGGCCTCGCCATCGGCATCGCCGCCTGCCTGCTCATCCTGCAATACGTGAGTTTTGAACTGAGCTATGAAAATTTCCAGGTCAACCGCGACAGGATCTATCGCGTGGAGCAGGACCGTTACGACAATGGAAAGATCAGTACCCAGTGGGCAGGAGGTGCCTTTGGCGTAGCCAATGGCTTTAAAGATGCCATTCCTGAAATTGAGGATTATGTCAAGCTGGTGCAGAACGGCCAGGTGATCGCCGAGGTCAGGAACCAGCCGGTGAAAATTGAAAAAGTTTTTTTTGCCAGCGGATCCTTCTTTAACATATTCACTTATTCGTTGATCAACGGCGATAAGAATACCGCATTAAAGGAACCTTTCACCGCGGCGCTTTCCGAGACAACGGCGAGGAAAATATTTGGAAGCACGGATGTGCTGGGCAAAACACTGGAGCTGAACCGCAACAGCAGCTATAAGGTCACCGCCGTGTACAAGGATGCTCCTGTTAATACACAGATCAAACCGGATATCCTCCTTTCCTACGCCACTTTTGTAAAATGGAATACCGGTTCTGATGGCGGCCCTGAAACTGCCTGGGAATGGGATGGCTGTCTTTCCTATTTATTGCTGCGCAAGGGCGCGGACCCCAAAAAGGTGGAGGCGAAGTTTCCCCCGATTGTCGAGAAGTTTGCAGGTGCGGATATGAAAAAATATCATTCCTCCGTTACCTATAACCTCCAGCCTTTAAAAGAAATTCATCTCTATTCACATTACATGTTTGAGCCCGACGCAAATGGAGATGGGAAAACGGTATACCTGTTGCTGGGCATAGCATTTTTTATCGTGATCATTGCCTGGGTGAACTACATCAACCTGGCAACGGCGAGGGCCATAACAAGAGCCCGCGAAGTAGGTATCCGGAAAGCCGTGGGTTCCCAGCGCCGGCAGCTGGTGGTACAGTTTCTATCGGAGTCCGCCGTGTTGAATGGAATTGCGTTATTGTTGGCGTTGCTCCTGGTCTTACTCGCCATTCCCGGATTTAATAGCCTGTCGGGTCAGCATCTTTCATTTTCGCTTTTTTTAAAAAATGATTTCTGGCTGGGGCTGCTGGGGCTTTTCCTCGTAGGTGTTTTTTGCTCCGGGTTGTATCCCGCCTTTATATTGTCCGGGTTTAATCCCATTGAAGTATTAAAAGGAAAGCCAGGCGGGACACGTCATAGTTCCCTGCTGAGAAAATCGCTGGTGGTATTTCAGTTTGCCGCTTCGCTGTTCCTGCTGATAGGTACGGTTACGGTATACCGTCAGATACAGTTTATGCGCAGGCAGGCATTGGGCATTCATATTGACCAAACGCTGGTGATCACCGCACCGACTGTGGGCATTGACTCCACTTTTTTACAAAAGATGACGGCTTTCAAGAATGAGCTGGGTCGCCAGACCTCCATCAAAGACATTACGGTATCGACCAGCATACCGGGTGAAGCGGTAGGCTGGAATGCCGGTGGAATAAAACTGGTGGGCGCGGATGAAACCACGCAGAAACAATACCGGGTGATCGGGGTGGATTATGATTATATCAAAACTTATGGACTGAAACTGGTGGCGGGTCGTGCTTTTTCAAAGGATTTTGGCGCAGACGACAAGACGGTGATCTTTAACCGGCGGGCGGTTGAGCAATTGGGTTTTAACAAACCCGAGGAGGCCATCAACAAAAGAATTGATTTCTGGGGAAAGCAGTATACGATCGTGGGGGTATCAGAAAATTTCCACCAGCAATCGCTGCGCGAAGCTTATGAGCCGCTGATCCTGCGGCTCATCCCGGATGTGAACGGGGCCGTATCCATCCGGGTTGATGCGGCCGGGACCAGCCAGGCCATCAGTGCCGTTAAATCCGAATGGGAAAAATTCTTTCCCGGGAATACCTTTGAATACTTCTTCCTGGATGATCATTTCAACGAGCAGTACAAGGCAGATCAGCGTTTCGGGCAGGTGTTCGGGTTGTTTACCTGTCTGGCGATCCTCGTAGCCTGTATGGGTCTCTTCGGGCTGGCATCCTTTACTACCCTGCAACGCACCCGTGAGATCGGGATCAGGAAGGTGTTGGGCGCCTCGGTAGGCACGATCCTTCGGTTATTGTATCGCGAATTTGCCTTCCTGTTATTGATCTCTTTTTTGGTAGCGGTGCCGCTGTCCTGGATAGCAGCCCGGAGCTGGTTGCAGAATTATGCGTTTCATGAAGACATCCACTGGCTGTACTTCATCATTCCCTTTGCAACGATTGTAGCGATTGCCTTCCTGACGGTGACTTTCCAGTCGGTCCGCGCGGCCTTTGCCAACCCGGTGGAATCGTTGCGGACGGAGTGACGAGCATCGGATACAGTCGTTATTTGCCGGAAATTTGATCGAAAACTTCCTTACGGTCCACAACGTTCCAGGCTTCGGTTAATTTGCCATTGGTAACCCGGTAGAGAAACATCTCTTTGAAGGCAACTTTCTTATTTGTGGCTGGATTGCCAAGAAAACTACCTTTTTGTGTACCCGTGGCAACACAGTACAGGGACACCATGTCTCCCTCCGCAATCGTGTTTACGATGGTATAGTGAATGTCGGGGAATCCGGTAAACAATTCACGTAAAAAAGCGGCCAGTGATCCGTCGGCGATATTATGTTCAACACTGCCATCGGTATTATGATAAGCGAAGTCGTGCGAAAAAATTCGGCTCATAAAACCGAGGTCTTGTTTGTTGACGACTACATTAAGATAGGAGCGGGCGGTTTCCTTGTTAGCTTCCAGTTGATCTGTGTTTGATTGGCAAAAGCCGGGCAGGCTCATAATGATCAATAAGGCAACGAGCCTAAAATGCCTGGAAAATAGACGGCGATTAATCATGGGTGTATTTTTATAGTTAGGAATGGGAGACCTGATAAAGATAGCGTGAAAAAAAATCCGTAAGAAACGAGAAGATTTGTTGTCAAAACTCAAAATTCCCCTATCTTTGCCCTCCCCAAAAAGGGGTAAGGATCGGTAGTTCAGTTGGTTAGAATGCTGCCCTGTCACGGCAGAGGTCGCGGGTTCGAGTCCCGTCCGGTCCGCTGGGTTCGATTCCAAACTTTCGCAAACCTTCAAAGTCGTTGATTTTGAAGGTTTTTTCTTTTACATCCCTTTGCTCCACTTCGCGTTTTTTCGTATATTGTTTCACCACTGTTTCACCAAATACAAAAATGTTTCACCAATGCCCGAAAATGTCAGCCTCAAGCATTTCCTCAATCAAAAGGATAAATCAGTCACGCTGCTGCCGATATTCCTCAGGATTACTTACACTCGCAAAAAAGCAGAATTATATACGGGACACAAGTGCCTGGTAAAGGATTGGAATCAGGATAACCAGGTGACCAAAAACAGCGCCATGATCAATAAGGAACTGTTGGATCAGAAGGCCAAAGTAATGCAGTTCTTCATCGATTTGCAGAAAGAAGGCAAGAATGTTTCAGCTAATCTCCTGAAAGACCTCCTGACCGGGAAGGCAAGGGTAAAAACAAGGCTTCTGGACTACCTGGATGCCTACATCCAGGAATTATCCATCAGGGGCCAGATAAAGCCCATTTCACTTAATAAATACAAGCAGTCCAGAAGTTCCCTCGCAGAATTTATTTCTTCAAAATATGGCCTCCAGGACCTTCCCATTGAAAAGATCACCTTTGAATTTATCAATAGCTATGACCTGTTCCTGAAACAGGCTTATAACCTCCACAAGAATACCATCAATAAATATCATTCCAGGTTGAGAACACTTTTACTCCGGGCACATGCCGAAGGACTGTTGGCGAAGCAACCTTATTCCAACTTTAAACTGGTTTCCGTTAAGACTGACCGGGAATTTTTGAATGAAGTGGAGTTAAAAAAGATCGTCGATGTGAATCTCTCCCACAATAAGAGCCTGGACAAAGTAAGGGACCTGTTTATTTTCTCCTGTTACACGGGCCTGCGTTTCCAGGATGCTCAAAACCTGACTACAGACAATCTCACCGTTTACAAAGGGAAGCCTTTTATCAGGTATGCACAGGAAAAAACAGGAAGCCCAGTCGATATTCCCGTCCTTCCAATCGTTAAAAAAATATTTGAAAAGTACCAAGGCGAGCCTGAAAGAGTGATTCTGAATAAGCTCCTTCCGAAAATCAGTAACCAAAAGGTGAATAGTTATCTGAAGATTGTTGCCGACCAGGCAGGGGTACACAAGAAAATTACTCACCACGTAGCCAGGCATACATTCGCAACTACGGTTTGCCTGAATAACGGGATGCCGCTGGAGGATGTGAGTAAGCTGCTCGGACACTCCAGCCTGAAAACAACGCAGGTTTATGGCAGGATTACCCAGGACAGGCTCCAAAAAAGTATGGAAAAAATTAATAAAAAAATGTAATCAGGATATGAAAAAATTGATACCACTCATCATTCTATCCCTTTCCTTTCCTTTTACTTCAGCCTATGCACAAAAGGTAGAAACCAAGGACATCCGTGGGAATTGGTATATCGCACCTTATTTTCACTACGACTCTCTAGAATTCAACTTTCTTGACACTTGTGTAACACTCACTCTAATAAGAAATTGGCATACTTCCGATCCTACTTCAGATCAATTAAGTCGGATTCAAACAGTCACGACCATCAACTACCATTTAATTAAGTTCAAAAAGGAAAGGTTAATAGTATTTGATATTAATCCCGATCCATTCATAAGCTCGACCTATTTGGTAAAACAACCTGATCATAATACGCTTAAACTACAACGTATTCAAGATGCAGATTTTAGAGGCAATAATTTGAGATGGTCCCAGAAGCAGGATTCTGCCACTTTGATCGCGAAAAGGTCTTTATGATTTTATTAATGTAAAAAACTAAAAACTGACAGAATGAATTCATTTAATCATTGTTTATTCTAAATTTTATCATATGAGCAATAAGGATTTAACATCGAAGGATATTCAGGAATTGACCATATTTTTTGATCAAATTGTAACTAAGGTGAATTCGGATCCTGGTGAGGCAATAGAGTATTTTAATGAGGAATGGGGCCTATATACCTACACCGAAAGAACCGCACTTGTTCCCCTTTTCATTTACATGAATAAGAAAGTTCAAGAAGACCCAAGCGCCCCAACAGCTACAAAAATCATTTGGTCAGCAATGGCAAATAAGAGTGTAGAAAAATTCATTGAGGACGATGACTTGCAAGTGTTAACTTTTAATCCAGATGAGGATATAAAGAAATTGGCGAAAGTCTTTCATGAGCTGAAGATAAGAGGCCATGTGCCCAACACAAATGAAGAAATTGCGCGAAGTGTTTCAAAACA
>DATJYH010000483.1:0-5577 GCA_035499675.1 Puia sp. | reverse complement strand
CGCCATGCTTCCAATGCATTGTACCTGGCTGAACAACTGGAGCATCACCCGAAATTGTCCTGGCTGCGATATCCTTACCTGGCCAGTCACCCGCAGCATGCCATTGCCAAAAAACAAATGAAAAATGGTGGTGGAATATTTTGTTTTGAATTAAATGGCGGATTGGAGAGCGGGCGGGCCTTCCTGGATAATCTATCATTGCTGTCGCTGACGGCCAACCTGGGTGATACCCGGAGCATTGCCTCTCATCCGGCGAGCACCACGCATGCCAAACTAAGTGCTGAGGAACGCCGCGCCGTCAATATAACGCCGGGGCTCATACGCATTTCCGTGGGGTTGGAACATCGCGAGGATATACTAAAAGACATTCTGCAGACGCTGGAAAAATGTTAAGTGGGAAACTATTCTCCCCAGATCTCTCCTTTTCCGTCCAACCATTGCTTCACCAGTTCGGTGGTAACCGACTTGGGTCTTTCAATGGGGAAACCCAGGGCCCGGTCCCAGCAGAGGCTGGCCAATACCCCGAGTGCGCGGCTCACGCCAAAAAGGACGGTATAAAATTCATATTCTACCATGCCGTAGTGTACCAGGAGGGCGCCGCTGTGGGCGTCTACATTGGGCCAGGGGTTTTTGATCTTGCCAAGAGATTGTAATACCGGCGGAACCGCTTCATAAATATTCCATACCGTTTTGACGAGTGGCTCGTCTGGCAGGTGTTTTTTTCCGAACTCCATCTGCGCGGTAAACCGGGGATCCGTTTTACGAAGCACGGCATGCCCATAGCCGGGCACTACCTTGCCTTCCCCCAGCGTTTTTTTAACATAGGCCACAATCTGTTCCTTGCTGGGCAGTTCGGTTTTCAGTTCTTCCCGCATGTCAAGGATCCATTTGATCACTTCCTGGTTGGCCAATCCGTGCAGGGGACCCGCCAGGCCGTTCATGCCCGCAGCGAACGACAAGTAAGGATCGCTGAGTGCTGACCCAACGAGGTGCGTCGTATGTGCGCTCACGTTACCACCCTCATGGTCGGCGTGGATGGTCATGTACAAACGCATCAGCTCTTTAAAGGTTTCATCCTCATAACCCAGCATATGTGCAAAATTCCCGGCCCAATCCAACAAACCATCGGGATGGATATGATCTTCGTCTTTGTATTTTCTCCGGTAAATATACGCAGCCACCCTGGGTAGTCGTGCAATCAGATTCATGGAATCGTCAAACACCGCATCCCAGTAATCTTTCTTATTCATACCCTCGGCATAGCGGCGGGCAAACTGGCTTTCGGTTTGCAGCGCCATGATGGCCACCACAAACTGTGTCATGGGGTGGGTGGCTACCGGAAGGGCTTCAATGGCGTCAAAGACATGGTTGGGAACATGGCTGCGGCGCTGCCAGTTGGCCGTTAATTCATGCACATCGTCTTCTGTAGGCAGTTCTCCCAGCAGCATCAGGTGGAACAGTCCCTCCGGCAGCGGTTCGCTGCCTTTGGGCGCCTTGGGCAATTTTTTTTGCAGCTCAGGAATGGAAAATCCGCGGAACCGGATCCCTTCCTGCGCATCGAGCAGGGAGGTTTCACTTACCAGGCCGGTCATGCCACGCATGCCCTGGTATATTTGGGAAAGGTTCACCTCCCCTATTTTCTTATTGCCATGATCTTTTAGAAGATTTTTTATTTCCGCGGCTAATAGATCTGCCTTTTCCTTAAACCTTTCCTTAATAATCGCCATGATAAAATTGTTTTAAACATGTTCCGGATGAAGAGTTGGTAGAACCGGGATTGACCCGTTAAAGTTAGGCCTTGTCGTTGTTTAAACAAAGAAATAGCGGAAAGATTACCGTTACATTTTAGCCGCAATGCAGCATTAAACCAGTATGCTATTTGGGGGTCCGGATATACAACCAGACAGCAATAAAACTGAAGACGATATTCGGCAGCCATGCAGCCAGCAGGGGCGAAAAATTCCCCTTAACGGAAAAGGTGGCAGAGAATTTGTCCATGACTACGAACACGGAAGCCGTCACCAGGCCGATGGCAAGGTGCAGACCGCTTCCACCCCTTATTTTCCGCGTAGAAATAATAGCGCCGATCATGGTCATAATGATCACGGAAAAGGGTGTGGCATCCCGGTGATACAATTCCACTTTGTAGGTGTTCAGCCCCTCGCTTCCCCGTATCCCTTCCATGCGGATGAAATCCTTGAGCTCGGGTGTGGTGAGTTTGTCCTTCAGGTAGTCATCGCGCCGCATTTCCCCCGGTTTTACGTTCAGGTTGAGGTTCATGACCGGTATTTTTTTGGCAGACTCCTTGAGTCCGTCCATGCTCCGTTCAATGATATTCTCCAGTTTCCAGTTCTTTTTGGCAGTATCCCAACGCACGGTTTCCGCACGCAGGTTATAGAATATCTTGTGATCTTTTACCTTGGAAAGAAAAAAATTACCAGCCGTTTTATTGGTGGTGTCATAATAACGCATACCCACAAAGGTGACCGAGTCCACACGCAGGTAGAAGTTGTTATTGCGGTAAATATCCCCGTTATAGGAACTATTCCTGTCCACATAAGTTGCTTGGAAGTTAGTCCTTATTTCGTTGGCCCTGGGAACCCAGTACTGGCTCGCATACCAGAAGATCAGCGACAGAAAAATGGCCCCCACCATGTAGGGCCTGAGCATCCTGTTGTATCTTACGCCGCCCGCCAGGATAGCAACAAATTCTGACTGCCCTGCCATCTTGGAGCTAAAATAAATAACAGCAATAAATACCATCAGCGGGAAGATCATCGATACAATGAATGGCACAAATCCGACGAAATAGTGGGTGATGATCTGCCAGGTGGTCAACCCGGATTTTACAAAGTCATCTGCTTTTTCACTGGTATCGATTACTACGGCAATCACAGTGATCACCAGGATGGTGAATATAAAGGTGCTGAGGAATTTTTTGAGTATGTACCAGTCCAGTTTTTTCATCGGTTACCAATCCTGGTTAACGAGGTAAAAATAATATAAAAAGAACAAGCGGCTGCCCTTTGAACCTAAAGGGTTTGTGAAAAAAAATCCCGCGGCATGCGGGATTTGGATCTTAGTCATCTTTTATTGCCTCAGGCATCTTTCCCATGGCAATTCTTGTATTTTTTTCCGCTGCCGCAGGGACAGGGATCATTGCGCCCGATCTTGGGTCCAACTTTTACCGGCTCCTGTTTGGCTGGTTCGCTGTTTTCATAATAGTCCCTTCCTTCATCCACGACATTTCCATTGGCGGGTCCGGCTGCCACCAGCTCATCTTTCCTCACCTTCATTTTGCTCATGTCCGTTTTCTGTTCCCGGCCCTCACGAATGGGTGCATGTTGTTCAATCGGGATAGCGCAGTGACAAAGGAAGGTAACAATATCCCGGTTGGTCTCACTGTCCATCCTGCGGAACAATTCAAAGGCTTCCATCTTGTAGATCACCAGTGGGTCCTTTTGTTCCAGGTAAGCTGTCTGCACACTCTGTTTCAGGTCATCCATGGCGCGCAGGTGTTCCTTCCAGGCATCGTCAATGATCCCGAGGGTGATCTGTCTTTCTACGGCGTTCATCAGCTCACGGCCCTGTGTATCCAGGGTCTTCTGAAGATTTGCCAATACATTGATGGCTTTTTTCCCATCGCCAAAAGGTACTACCACATTTTCGACATGTCTGCCCTGCGTGAGGAGAATATTTTTGAAGACGGGCACTGCGTTTTTACGCAGCTCATCCATCTTTCTTTCATAATTCTGTGTTGCCTCAGTATACAGTTGCTCGGCGAGTTGTGTTACATCGAGTTTCAGGAAGGATTCACTGGTAATACTTGTATCAATGCCGAAATTAACGATGGCTGACAGCCTGAAGCCCTCATAATCGTCCATTTCCCGGAATGAATTCACCAGGCCTTCTGCCACAATATAAAACGCATTGTCCAGGTCAAGCGCCAATCTCTCTCCAAACAAAGCATGGTTTCTCTTTTTGTACACCACGTTTCTTTGTTTGTTCATTACATCATCATATTCCAGCAGGCGTTTACGGATCCCAAAGTTATTTTCCTCTACTTTTTTCTGTGCCCTTTCTATGCTCTTGGTGACCATGCTGTGCTGGATCACTTCTCCCTCCTTGTATCCCATTCTGTCCATCAATGAGGCGATGCGATCGCTACCAAACATACGCATCAGGTCATCTTCCAGAGAGGCATAGAACTGGGTGGTACCGGGATCACCCTGCCGTCCGGCACGACCACGCAATTGTCTGTCCACACGGCGGCTTTCATGACGTTCGGTGCCGATGATGGCCAATCCACCAGCTTCTTTTACACCAGGCCCCAGTTTGATGTCCGTACCACGCCCCGCCATATTGGTGGCGATGGTAACAGCCCCGGCCAGCCCGGCTTCAGCCACAACCTGTGCTTCGCGCGCATGCTGTTTTGCGTTCAACACATTGTGTGGAATTTTTTTCACCTGCAGCATCTTGCTCAGGAGTTCACTCACTTCCACGGAGGTAGTACCTACCAGGGAAGGCCTTCCTTCACCGCGCAGTTTTTCTATTTCATCTATAACTGATTTGTATTTTTCCCGTTTGGTTTTGAACACCAGGTCCTGGAAGTCCTTACGGATCACCTGTACATTGGTGGGAATAGTGACCACGTCCAGTTTATAAATATCCCATAACTCAGCGGCCTCCGTTTCCGCGGTTCCGGTCATACCCGCCAGTTTGTGATACATACGGAAATAATTCTGGAGTGTAATGGTGGCATAGGTTTGGGTAGCCGCTTCAATCTTTACGTTTTCTTTGGCTTCAATGGCCTGGTGCAGACCATCGCTGTAACGACGTCCGTCCAGGATACGACCCGTTTGCTCGTCCACGATCTTCACCTGTCCATCCATTACCACGTATTCAACGTCCTTGTCGAATAAAGTATAGGCCTTGAGCAGTTGCTGCACCGTGTGTATACGGTCGGCCTTTACCGCATAATCATTGAGCAGGGCTTCTTTTTGTTGCAGTTTTTCTTCCGGCTTCAATTCTGCCTTTTCTATCTCCGCCAGTTTGATCCCGATATCCGGCAATATGAAAAATTCCGGGTCTTCTCCTTCGCGGGTAATCATCTGAATACCCTTATCAGTCAGGTCTACCGAGTTGTTTTTTTCATCGATGTAAAAAAACAGTTCCGCATCCACCTTGGGCATTTCCTTTTGCTGATCGGCGAGATAGTAGTTTTCTGTTTTCTGCAGTTTAACCTTGATGCCGGGTTCGCTCAGGAATTTGATCAGGGCACCCGTTTTGGGTAAACCACGGTGAGCGCGGATCAGGGCCATCCCACCATCCTTGGGATCATCGTTGCCTTCGGATATTTTTCTTTTGGCCTCATTCAGGAACTGGTTGACCACTCTTTTTTGCGCCTCCACCAGCTTCTCCACGCGGCCTTTTAAAATATGGTATTGCTGATCATCGCCTTTGGGAACGGGCCCCGAAATGATCAACGGCGTACGGGCATCGTCAATAAGGACACTGTCTACTTCATCTACCATGGCATAGTGGTGCTTGCGCTGCACCATTTCCTCGGGCGAATGG
>DATJYH010000482.1:0-3598 GCA_035499675.1 Puia sp. | reverse complement strand
TTGCCGCTGCTGTTTGTCATATTGGCGCTGGCTGCTGTTACCACTTACCTGCTGTTGCACAAAAAAGAAGCCCCAACACAAGAGAAAAAAGAAGAGGCCCTGGCCATCAGTAAGAATTCAGATGCATTCAATGCTTCCTTTGGCACGCTGATGACGGGGTATTATGCATTAAAGAATGCATTGGTGGATTGGGACACTGCCGCTGTTAATCGCGCCAGTCTGTCGGTGCAGGGAGCTGCCGACAGCTTACAATTAAAGGAGCTGAAAGCGGATTCGGGGATTGTACTCACAGCGCAGAACCTGGCTTCCAGCATCAGCAGTGAAGCGCAAGGGCTTGCCGCCGAAAAAAGCATCGAAGAGAAGCGAAAGGACTTCAACGCGTTAACGGACCAGTTGTACAACCTGGTTATGACGGTTCGTTATGATCGCCAGCGTATCTATCATATCAGGTGCCCGATGGCCCTCGGTGATTCCGTAGAAGGTTATTGGCTGAGTAATTCTTCGGCGGTGATCAATCCCTATCTCGGTAAAAAACATCCTTTCTACAAAGACAAAATGCTGGGTTGCGGAGAGGTGGTGGATTCGCTCGATTTCGCGAAAAAATAAACGGCATTGTTGGTGTAGCCACAGAGATACTGGAGTAAATTAAATAACTTGCTCCGTGCTCTGCGGCTATTTTTTTCTGCCACTGAAAAACTGAAGCGAGTTGTTAACGGTTCGATGCCTCCGCTGTGGTTGCCCGCAGCTTCCATAACTGGTTAAAACCAAGATCAAGTACTTCATATTTTTCAGGATTAGGAAGGCTGTAATGCCACCACTCCGTGGCGAAGGCCACAAACCCGAATTTCTCCATGCTTTCCTTTAACAATTTCCTGTTTTGCAAAACGATTGCCGGGAGGTTCATAAAATCATGATGCGCGGAATCTGAAAAACTGTCAAAACCCGTGGGCATGGCCAGCTCCTTTTTTGTTTTCAGATCGATGATGGTAAGATCCACCGCCACACCCCGGTTATGACCGCTTCCCTTGGAGGGGTCAGCCACGTAACGATCATCGTGGATCAGTTCCCAAAACTTTTCGGTGACCGAGTAAGGGCGGTAAGCGTCGTATATTTTGATGCCGTACCCCATCCGGTTGAGTTCCTGTTGCACCTGCAACAGAGCCCGGGCAGCCGGCAGTCTCAAAAAAGTATGGAATGTTTTTTTGGGATACATTCTCCGCTTCATAAAATTATTGAGCGTTGCGTAACGGAGGTCCAGAACGATGCCGGGAATCGATGATTCCAGGTCAACCATTTTTTTAAGACTGTCTTTTTTCACCGTTTCCAGGAATATGGATGTTGAGTTTACCAGGGGGACACCGTATTTACTGAAGGGCATTTCCTGTGCTGAAGCATTGATAGTCACTATCAAAAAAATAATTCGCAGCGATGCAGAAATATTCAGGCCATGTACTATATTGTATCTCATTTTCAATGAAATTCACCGTTTATGACAGAAGCAGGAAATTACTGCATTTGGATTGATTAATATTACAAGATTACATGAGCTATCCTAAAAAACCTCTCCTGGTTATTTTATTGTCCGGTCTTATTTTCTCTCTTTTTTACAGCTGCAGCAATACCAAGAAGGGCGGAAACCGCGACGATGCTTCCTACGAACCGGGGACGATGAAGGAACGGATCAGTGATCATTTGAAAAAGATACTGGCAGGAGCCACTGAACACAACAACCAGGTAAATGATTCCGTAACCCTGCAGTACACGACGCTCACCGACAGCATCTACGAAGAGAACCAGTTTCAACCGGTCTGGAGCACGGACCAGGGCTTGACAACCCAGGGAGATTCGCTTTTCCAGTTCATTGAAAACGCGAAATATTACGGATTGTTCCCCGACGATTATCACTATCCTTCCCTTGCATTTATCCGCCGTGTCTTCCAGGCCGACAGTATTGGTCGCAAAAATGCTTCCTTCTGGGCCCAGCAGGATATTTTGTTGACGGATGCATTTTTTACCCTCGTCAAACATCTCAAACAGGGCAGGCTGGAATATGACAGTGTAACGTTGCGGACCGATTCCGTGATCAGCAATGCATTTTATAGAGAAAAACTGCAGTCGGCGTTGAAAAGCCTGGGTATGACCGATGTCTTTACACCCCTTGAACCACATTACCCGGGCTATGATTCGCTGAAAACATATTTGAGGGGTTTTCTCGGTAAAGCCACTTTCAAACCCTATACCAGGCTGGAATATCCCTATCGGGACTCGCTGCTGTTTTTTAAAAAGCTGGATCAGCGCCTGCGGGAGCTGGCCATACTGACCCCTGAAGCCCCGGTGGCTGATTCAGCGACGATTGCAGCCGCCTTGCGCAAACTACAGAAAGAAAAGGGCTTTAAGATCACGGGGAAACTGTCGGATCTGCTGGTGGATCTCCTGAATGACACGGAGGAAGAAGAATTTACGCGCATCGCGATCAATCTTGACCGCTATAAACTACTTCCGGATTCCCTGCCGGGGACCCGGGTGTGGGTAAACCTGCCCGGATATTATTTGCAGGTATACAATCATGATACGCTGGTGTTCCAGTCGAAGATCATCGTAGGGGGAACGCAGACCAGGAGCCCCCTGCTGACAAGCGAGATTTCCAATTTCATCACCTATCCGCAATGGAACGTGCCCTACAGCATCATCTTTAAAGAAATGCTTCCCAAGATCAAGCAGGATGTTGACTATCTCAACAAAGAAAACCTGATGGTCGTGGACATGAACGACAGCGTGCTGGATCCCCATAAGATCAACTGGAGAAAAATGAACAAGAATCATTTCCCCTACCAGATCAAACAAAAACAGGGCGACGATAATTCGCTGGGGGTCATCAAATTCAACTTCCGGAACAAATACAGTGTATACATGCACGATACCAATGCCCGGCAATTGTTCAGCAAGTCCTTCAGGGCGCTCAGCCATGGCTGCGTGCGTGTAAAAGAATGGCAGAAACTGGCCAATTTCCTGGTGAGGAATGATACCGTGAAGTACAGCCCGGATACCATCCGGGCCTGGATCAACAGGCAGGAGAAACACCTGGTAGGGGGTTTTCCCAAGCTGCCCATCTATATCCGCTATTTTACCTGCGAAGGGAAAAATGGCCGGATCGTATTTTATGACGACATTTATGGAGAGGACAGGTACCTGCAAAAGAAATATTTTGCCGGCAAAACCGTTCAATAGGGGATATGCCTGGCAGCGCGATCCCTGCCGCAGAAACCGCGCAACGGGCCGTTCTTAACCCGAAGCATGTACGCTCCGCATGAAAAAACATGCCACCATATTGTTTGCCGGGATGCTTATCCTGGGGCCTTCTTTCGCTTCTTTAAAAAAGGCCGGAACGGTATCTGTAAAAACCCATCCCAGAAAGTCTGCGAAGATCCATTACGGGACGGCCAGTTATTATGCCAACAAGTTTGATGGCCGTAAAACAGCTACCGGTGATGTCTTCAGCCAGAAAAAAATGACTGCAGCCTGTAACCAGATTTCCCTGAATACCTGGGTCCGCGTCACCAACATGCGCAACCATAAAACCGTGGTGGTCAAAATCAAC
>DATJYH010000481.1:0-7969 GCA_035499675.1 Puia sp. | reverse complement strand
GTTGCAGAGGTAAATGTCATGCTTTTCATTCCCGGCCTCTTCCGGTGTATGCGTGGTAAAGACCAGGCGTTTGCGAACCTCTTCAATATTTTTATTGAATTTCTGGTAGAGATAAAAAGATGCACTGATCCCATGCGCTTCGTTGAGATGGTAAAGGTCCGGGTTAAAGCCAAGTTCTTCAGTCAGTTTGGCGCCGCCGATACCCAGCAGGATAAACTGCGCCACTTTTGTTGCCACATTCGCATCGTACAAACGATGCGTAATGGTTTGCGATACATAATCATTCTCCGGCAAGTCGGTGCTCAGCAAAAAAAGCGGGGCGCATTTGAATGTCTCCGGGTTGAGGTACCAGGCCTTGACCCATACCGGGTGTTCATGAATGATGATCTGAAACTTAATGCCGGTATCTTCGAGGAAACTGTATTGTTTTTCCATCCAGGTCACCTGCAGGGTCTGGTCCTGGTTACGCGCCTGGTCATAATATCCATACTTCCACAAAATGCCGATGCCAATCATATTCTGGCGCAGCTCATAGGCGCTTCGGAGATGCGATCCCGCCAAAAAACCCAACCCCCCACTGTAGATCTTGAGTGGCTGGTGCACCGCAAATTCCATAGAGAAATAGGTCACTTTCTTTGAATAACGCTCATCCACGCTGTACGGAACATTGAAATTCTTAAAATCCATATGGTAGTATTTCTAAATTCGGTTGTTCTAAGTGTAAGAAGTACGCAATATAAAGTATAAAATTTATTTGTGTCGCTGAAAATGGCGCCGGCAGCAAATTTTACACCTTACCGGGACATTCATCCGCACAGTTTGTCCGCTTCATCTTATCTGTTCCCTGCCGTTGAGCTGATTTTTTTCCCGACCGGTTTGGTCTTTGTTTCTTTTTGGCGCTCAAAGAATCCTTCAAAATAACATTTTATGTCGCGATGATTTCCACAACCCTCAATCTCTTTCATATGCAATGTTCCGCTGTTGTTGCCAAAAATAAATTGAATGGTGCAAGGGTCTGCATTTGCCTTGTATTGCGCAATAGTGGGTGAGATCAACCGGGCTTCTCCCTTGAGCTCCCCTTTGCAATCGCCATCGTCCTTTTCAAAATGCACGAAAAACAATAGGTAAGAACTGGTCTTACCATCGCGCACCGAAACAAAATTCCGCTTGTCCTGCACATAGTCGCCGGAAAATTTATGTTTGCGTGGTAATTTCTCGATGGGGTTGATGATCGGCAGACTGCGCGGATTGGTTTCATTCGATTCCATCAGGATCAGTGTAAATGCGCCGGCATCGTTGTATACGTATACCGCCTTCCGGTAAAACGATTCGCCCTTGGCTGACCGATGCGTTCGGGTGGTGGAGATGGTATATTTCATGTCCATGCCCGTTACCCAGTTTACCCCGGATTCTCCCTCCTCCGTCATGAGTGGCAGGGAGGCGCGGAAAACACCCTTCTTGTCGAAGCAAAGCAGGTAGGCCATCTTCCTGGACGCGCCGACTGCTTTGATAAACAGGTATGTTTCGTTGTCCCTGACAGCCACCTTCCCGATCGGGAAGATTCTCGGCCTGGCGGTCTTTCCGAAATGATTGCTGATGATGCTGTCCGGTACAAAACGTGAAAATGTTCTGAAACTGATGCTGCCACTGTCGCGGCCGTGATGGTTCAGCAGGCTGTCTGAAAACTGCAGGGGCAGTTTGAGGGACTGAAAAAGTTCCATAAAATCATGAATGTCCACCACGCCCCCTTCCCCCTGTACCGGCGATTTTTTGCTGTGGCAGGACCAGAGCAATACCGGCAACAACCACATCATGAGGTATCTTTTCATACGCGCTGCTATTGAATTTCATTTCGGGAGGCTAAAAATAAACATTCATCAGAAAAGCCGCCCAAATAATTTTATTATTTTCGGAAATTTAATTTTAGATTTGTCTAAATTTAAATTTAGTTGGATTGAAATATTCAGCGAGCAAAGAGAATTACCTGAAGACGATCTACCACCTCCAGCTGCAGTATGGCACAGTGAGTACCAATGCCGTGGCGGAAGCCCTGCTGACCCGACCCGCCTCGGTGACCGACATGCTCAAAAAACTGAAGCAGCAAAAACTGCTGTTGTACCAGCGGTACAAGGGGTTCAGGCTGACCCAGGAAGGCAAGAAGGTGGCGATCCAGATCATCCGCAAACATCGGTTGTGGGAATATTTCCTGGTGGAGAAACTGAACTTCGGCTGGGACGAGGTACACGAAATGGCCGAGGAGCTGGAGCATATCAGCAGCAAAAAACTGATCGACCGGCTCGATACCTTTCTTCATTTTCCCCATACAGATCCCCATGGTGATCCCATCCCCGACAGCCAGGGGAAATTTAATACCCTCCCCGGACAAAGCCTGTTGAGCATGCCGGTCAACCGCCCGGCGCTGGTGTCGGGCATCGCCAGCCAGACCGCCGAAATGCTGGAGCTGCTGCGGCATAAACGCATCGGCATCGGTACCCGGGTGGAAATCAAAAAGAAATTTCCATTCGACAATTCCATTGAACTGAAGGTCCGCAACCAGCCCGTGATCACCCTCAGTGAACAGGTTGCCAAAAACATTCTGGTAAAAGATGAATCATAACCTGCAAAAAGATGTGTCCCTGAGCGAAGTGCATGGCAGCGTCAATACCCGGGTCGCGGGTCCGCGCTGGAGGCAGCTCTTTGCCTTTTTTGGCCCGGCCTACCTCGTCAGCGTGGGTTATATGGACCCCGGCAACTGGGCCACGGACCTGGCGGGCGGCAGCCGTTTCGGCTATTCCCTGATCTGGGTACTGCTGATGAGCAACCTGATGGCGCTGCTCCTGCAGAACCTGTCCGCGCGCCTTGGTATCGTTCGTGGCCGGGACCTGGCACAGGCTAACAGGGAGACCTACCCGAAATATATCAACCGGGTATTGTATGTACTCGCAGAGATAGCGATCACGGCCTGCGACCTGGCTGAAGTCCTCGGCATGGCCATCGGGATCCAACTCCTCACGGGACTGCCCCTGGCCTGGGGGGTGGCCATCACGGTGCTGGACACCTTCCTCCTGCTTTTTCTGCAAAGCCAGGGCATACGGAGGATGGAAGTTTTTATCATCGGGCTGATCGCGGTCGTGGGTATTTCATTCCTCGTAGAAATACTGATTGCCAAACCCGACCTGCGGGAAGTGGCATCGGGGTTTGTCCCCAGGCTTCAGGGAAAGGAGGCGCTCTACATCGCCATCGGCATCATCGGTGCCACCGTTATGCCACACAATTTGTACCTGCACTCAGCGCTGGTGCAAACGAGAAAAATACAAAGAGAACCCTCGTTTATAAAAACAGCACTGAAGCTGAATTTTCTCGACAGCGCCATCGCACTCAACCTGGCCTTTTTTGTCAATGCGGCGATCCTGGTGCTTGCTGCCACCGTATTTTTTAAATCCGGCAGAACGGAAGTTGCCTCCATCAAGGAAGCGCACCAGTTGCTCGCTCCGCTCCTGGGTACGGCCATCGCCCCCAAATTATTCGCCATCGCGCTGATCGCGGCCGGGCAAAGCTCTACGCTTACCGGCACGCTGGCAGGACAGATCGTGATGGAAGGGTACCTCCGGCTGCGCATCAACCCGCTGCTGAGAAGACTCATCACCCGTTTGCTGGCGATCATCCCGGCCATTATTGTGATCCTGGTTGCCGGGGAAAAAAAGATCGACGATCTGCTGGTACTAAGCCAGGTGGTACTGAGTGGTCAACTTGGTTTTGCCATCATCCCGCTGATCCACTTTGTGAGCGACCGGCAAACCATGGGATCCTTTGCCATCAACCTGCCCACACGCATCGCATCCTGGGCAGTCGCATCCATACTGATATACCTGAACGTAAAACTGGTTTATGAAGAAGCAGCAGATTTTTACGCACAACCCGGCCACCTCGCCTGGAAACTGCTGGTGATGATCGGCATCCTGCTCACCTGGATATTACTGGCATATATCATTTTATATCCATGGCTGTCGCGCAGATCTAAAAAATTTTCTATCCACCTGCACGGGCAAACGGAAGGGCTCGAGCCGCTGCAGGTACCGGCCTTCAAACGGATCGCCATTGCGCTCGACTTTAGTGAACACGACCGGAAATTGCTCGCTTACGCGGTGGGACAGGGACGCAAAGAAACGGTCTACTTACTGATCCATATTGTGGAGAGTGCTTCGGCAAAGATACTCGGCAGACAGAGCGATGATTTTGAAACACGCAATGACCAGGAGCGCCTGGATTTTTACAAAACACAACTGGAGCAGCAGGGATTTGCCGTCATGACGAGGCTGGGATATGAACACCGCACCAAAGAGATCGTACGCATTGTAAAAGAGGAAGAGGCGGATATGCTGGTGATCGGGGCACACGGTCATACCGCACTGAAAGATTTTATTTACGGAGAAACCGTGAACAGCGTCCGGCATGAGTTGAAAATACCCGTATTGATCGTGAACCGCTAGTTATACGGGTTATTTGTAATTCTTCAGCAAATGTTTGAACCGGCTAAAAGTTTCCGGAGTGATGTTGAGATAAGAGGCAAGATATTTTTGCGGAACACGCCGCAGCAGGTCGATGTTGTCTTTTATAAAATAAATAAACCGCTCGTGTGAATCCAGTCGCATACGGTCGTATTCCCAGCGCTGCTGGGATAGAAATTGTTGCGTGGTGATCAGCCTGCCCAGTCTTTCCATCTTGGGATTGGAAGCATAGAGTTCCTCCACATCTGCCCTGGTAATGGACACGAAACTGGTCGGTTCGATGGTTTCCACGACGTACACAGAAGGTTCCCCCGACAGAAAGGAATCGTAAGAAGTGATCAGCTCGTCTTCTTTTGCGATCTGGGTGACCATCTCCTCCTTGTTCTTGTAAAAATATTTCCGGGCGAGCCCCGTGGTGATGAAATTGAGGTATTGCTCAATCTCTCCTTCCCTGGTAACCAACTCTTTTTTGTCAAAATCCCGGATCACCAACTTCTGCACAAGGAAAGAAAATTCCTCATCGGTCAGCGTTACATATTGTGAAACAAATTGACGTGCCACATCGGCAATCTGCATAGGGTTGTGTTTATTCCACACAAAGTAAATAAGTTCATTGTTTAAGGGAAAAATTTTTTACCAAATAAGCGTTTTGCCCGACTAAATGCCATTTCCGGACGATGGCAGGCGAAACGCGACAGGCGGAGCTCCGGGGGGCGGGCTTTGTTTAATTCGCTCAATTCATGTAGGTTTGCTGACTTTTGACAAAAAAAAGAACCATGGCAAAGAAAATAAAAGTCAGCAACCCCGTGGTGGAACTGGACGGTGATGAAATGACCCGAATCATCTGGAAATTTATCAAGGATAAACTCATCCTTCCCTACCTGGAACTCGATATCAAATACTTTGACCTTGGTATTGAATACCGCGACCAGACCAATGACCAGGTGACCATCGATGCTGCCAATGCCATCAAACAATATGGAGTAGGGATCAAGTGCGCCACCATCACCCCGGACGAGGCCAGGGTGAAGGAATTCAATCTTAAGCAGATGTGGAAGAGCCCGAATGGCACGATCCGCAATGTGTTGGACGGGACTGTCTTTCGCGAGCCCATCGTCATCCAAAATATTCCCCGACTGGTCACCAACTGGACAGCACCCATTATCGTGGGGCGTCATGCATTCGGTGATCAATACCGCGCCACAGACACTGTGATCAGGGGGAAGGGCAAATTGACAATGACCTTCACCCCCGAAGACGGAGGACAACCCCAGACTTTTGAAGTGTTTAATTTCAAGGGAGATGGTGTGGCGTTAAGCATGTATAATACGGATGAAAGCATCCGGGGCTTTGCAAGAAGTTGTTTTAACATGGCCCTTAGCAAAAAATGGCCCCTCTATCTTTCCACAAAAAATACCATACTCAAAAAATACGATGGCCGCTTTAAAGATATTTTCGCGGAAATCTTTGAAACGGAATTCAAACAAAAATTCAAAGAAACAGGTATTGTGTATGAACATCGCCTGATCGATGACATGGTTGCCAGTGCGTTAAAATGGAATGGGAATTTTGTATGGGCCTGTAAAAATTATGATGGGGATGTGCAAAGCGACTCCGTGGCACAGGGATTCGGGTCGCTCGGGCTGATGACTTCCGTATTGATCACACCCGATGGTAAGATCATGGAAGCAGAAGCCGCGCATGGTACCGTAACGCGTCACTTCCGCGATCACCAGGCGGGGAAACCCACTTCCACCAATCCCATCGCATCTATTTTTGCCTGGACCCGCGGGCTGGCATTCCGTGGCAAGCTCGACAACAACCAGGAGCTGATTGATTTCGCCAATGCGCTGGAAGCCGTCTGCATTGAAACGGTAGCCTCCGGTAAAATGACAAAGGACCTGGCTATCTGTGTGCATGGCAACAAGGTTGAGCACGGCAAACATTTTCTCTACACCGAGGAATTTCTGGACGCTATTGATGAGAGTCTGAAGAAGAAGACGGGAAGATGAGCCGGGAGTCCGGCCTACTCCGCCAGAGGCGGGTTTGACAGGCGATGCGGGATGCGAGATACGGGCGGATTAGGAACTACCATGATAAACTATGGCTTGTCAACTGTCATCTGTCAACTTATAAACCCTGCCAACAAAAACCCCACTGCAATCGCCGTGGCGACCGCTACGATTCCGGGTCGCATAAAGCTGTGATTGATCACATAGCGTCCGATGCGCGTTGAACCAGTCCGGTCAAATTGAATAGCTGCCAATAATGTCGGATATCCGGGCAATACAAAATCACTGTTTACAGCAGGGAACATGGCAATCAGCGAAGGATGTGCAATTCCGAGTGTGAGCCCAAGCGGCATCATGGTACGCGTGGTAGCTGCCTGGCTGAACATAAACGCTCCCATTACAAAGATGGCCAATGCAAAAGTCCAGGGTTGCGCTTTGGCAATATCACCAAGGACATTTTGAATGGCCACCTGGTTATGATGTATAAAAGTGGAACTCATCCACACCACGCCAAATACAGATACTACCGCGGCTGCCATAGAGGTAAATAAACTCGCGCCCGCCACCTGGGCGGGACTGGTCCTGGTGAGCAGCATCATAATCCCCGCTGCCGTCAGTGTTACTATTTCAATCACCGTTCCCATGGTGAGGGTCCCGGATGCGCTCACGCTAAAGGCGGCAGGACCGGCAGGAACCGTTGGGATCAAAGAAGGAAAGGCGCCTGCCAGTACGATGCAAAGAATGGCCAAGCCAAAAATAATCACGGCTGTTTTGGCGCCGGGTTTTAACATGGTCTGTTTTTTTCCGGATTGCGAGTCGATGCTGGCGGCAAAAGCCGGGTCCTTCATCTTTTCAACAAAAACCGGATCCTTCTCCAAATCCTTTCCCATCTTCAATACGGACAGCGCTCCGGCCAGCACTCCAATGATACAGGAAGGAATACAGATCTTCATGATATGTACAGCCGCAGTTGGTTCGGCGAGGAGGCCGGCCAGGGCCGCTGTTGCGGCCGACATGGGGCTGCCGGTGAGCGCGATATGGGAAGCCACCACAGAAATACTCAGCGGTCGTTCAGGCCGGATCCTTTGCTTGGCGGAAACTTCAGAAATGATGGGCAGCATGGAGTATACAATGTGAGAGGTCCCGGCAAACAACGCCAGGAAATACACCACCACGGGGGCAACAAATACGATACGGGAAGGATTTTTGCGGATAATTTTTTCGGCGATGGTAACCAGGTAATCCAGTCCACCGGCTGCCTGCAGGGTGGCCGCGGTGGTTACAATGGCGAGGATGATCAGCATAACATCCAGCGGCGGATCAGTAGGGCGCATCCGGAAAACGGCCACAAATATCAGTAGTCCGGCCATACCCATAACACCCAACCCGATGCCCTTCATCTGAGAACCGATCAATATGGCAACCAGCAAAATGGCTAACTGAACCCAG
>DATJYH010000480.1:0-20732 GCA_035499675.1 Puia sp. | reverse complement strand
ATACCTTAGCATATCATAGTGGATCCGAAAGAGCGTAGCAATTTGCCAGGTAAAAACCCATCCATACAAAAGTGCCGATTTTCAGGAACAGGAGCGTTCTTGAATTGGTAAATAAGGTTGATTGCTTCAGCGTAGAGTATTTTTTAAAAAGGTTTGGCAACGGCAATAACCGACAGGCCCGTTTGATGCATCAACAACCGGTCCAGCATGCGAAATGCAGGAACCATTCGATTGTAGAGTTTCAACTGACCATAAGGTACTATCTTTTTTTTCATCACTGATCCGGCCAGCCACCAGCCCGGCATGGCGGCGCTGTTAAAATAACGGGTATGCACAACTTCCATTCCCTGTGCCTGCAGCAAATGTTTCAGGCTTTCCGCCCGGTATCTTTTAAAATGCCCCAATTCCACATCCAGCGTATTAAACAGCCATTGATAGGCGGGGACCAACACGATCAGCAGGCCATTTTTCCTCAGCAGGTTTTTGCAATTGTTCACAGCGAGCGCATCGTTCCGGATGTGTTCGATCACATTCAGCGCAACCACGGTATCAAACCGGTGTAACAGCGAAGGGTAGGCCTGTTCAAAAACGGGTGAGGATATATCCAGCTGGCAAACCGCCTCCAGGCTGGGACGGCCCGAGAAAAGTGATGTCAGTTTGTTACAGTATTCCGCTCTCAGGTCGGTCAGGGTAACAGGCCCCTGCATCTGCAACAGGTACTTCGAGATATTACCGATGCCGCTTCCAATTTCGAGTATACTTCCCCGGCAGTAAGAGGCAATACTGTCAAAAAGCCAGCGATTAAAGGAATGGGTCTGTGAAAACAACTCCAGGGTTTCCAGCCCCGCCGGGTCTTGTTTTTGTTGTCCCTCCAGATCCATTAAGAAAACAGGTTATACTTAACAATGCAATAGATAGCCTTGAAACCATCTTTCCAGTTAATTTTCTTCCCCTCTTTATACGTACGTCCATAGTAGGATATGCCTACCTCATAAATGCGGACATCCGGCACCCTGGCCAGTTTTGCGGTGATCTCGGGTTCAAATCCAAACCGTTTTTCTTTTAAGGGAATTTGCTGGATGATGGAGGTTTTACAAAGCTTGTAGCAGGTCTCCATATCGGTGAGGTTGAGGTTGGTCAGCATGTTGCTGAGTGTGGTCAGGAACTTATTTCCGATAGAGTGCCAGAAGAACAAAATACGGTGGGAATTTCCCCCCTGGAAGCGGGACCCGTATACCACATCGGCAAATCCTCTCAAAACAGGTTTCAGCAACACGTTGAATTCTTCGGGATCATATTCGAGGTCGGCATCCTGGATGATCAGGTATTCGCCGCTGGCTTTTGAAATGCCGGTATGGATGGCGGCGCCCTTTCCCTGGTTCACTTCATGTTTGAAATACTGCATGTCCGATTGTGGGTGTTCCCTGATGTATTGCGATAGGACGGCCTCGGTATCATCGGTTGAACAATCATTTACCAGGATAATCTCCTTTTGAATCCCATTGATCAGCGTCACTTCATGAACACGGTCAAGGATAAGATGTATCGTCCTGCCTTCATTATAAGCCGGAACGATGATTGAGAGCTTCTTGAAATTTTCCATATCAGTTGGGGTTATCAACAACACCGGTTGGAAACCATCATCCAATTTATTCCTTGTATATCCGGTATCTTTCAACTATTTCTAATACCATTCAAAGGGCCCAAAATACAATCTAAACCGATGAATTGCAAGAACATATCACACATGTTTCCAAAGCTTTGAAAACCACTGGGAAGACCCTGAACGGTTGATTGTGAGGAAACTTATGGCCCGTTGGCCAATTCAGGTCATCTGCGGAAAAACGGACCGGACGTTGAGCCTCCCACGGGAGTTGAACCCGCGACCTGCTGATTACGAATCAGCCGCTCTGACCAACTGAGCTAAGGAGGCTTTTGGAGGCTGCAAAAATAGATAATCAGCTCCTCTTTTGTAATTTAGGCCCCTACAATTTCTTTGTTATGAGAAAATTGCTTTTTCCGTTGTTCTTGTCGCTTTCTTTTTTTGCGTTTGCCCAGGATATTCCAATCGACACCGGATGGAAATTCAAAACCGGTGATCAACCCGGCTGGAGCAGTCCCGCATTGAATGATTCGGATTGGTCGGCCATCAAAATAGGGTTGGCCTGGGAAGACCAGGGTTACGACCATTACGACGGATTTGCGTGGTACCGGCTGCATATTGTCATTCCTTCCTCCATCAGGGCAAAGGCCTTCCTGAAAGAACAGCTCAGGTTTGACCTGGGGAAAATTGATGACGGGGATGAAGTATATCTCAACGGATCCCTGATTGGCAGCAATGCCGGACGGCCGGTAGATATCAAACATGGACCTTACGATGTTCAGCGCTCTTATATCCTGCCCCTGAGTGATCCGCGAATTCACTGGGATAAAGAAAATATTATTGCTGTGCGGGTATGGGATGGAGGAGGCAACGGGGGTATGTGGGAAGGAAAATATGGCATCAGCATGGTGGATGTAACTGACTATGTTACGATCAACAACTCCGATAATCCTTTCCAGTTTGGTCCCGACAAAAAACTGTCGAAAAAAATCATGCTTGTTTCCTCTAATGAACGTTATGACTTTACAGGCAAACTGCAAATCCTGGTCAGGGACCCCGCTTCGGGGAGCCAGGTCCTCAAGCAAACCATCGGCACGGATTTCAGCAAGGACCGGCCCTTTGAATATACCTGGCATGCAGTTCTCCCGGAAAACAAATCCTACGAAGTGGTTTATAGTTTTGAGGAAGGCAGAAGCCGGAAGATGATTACCCTTACCGAACAAACGCCCTATGTACTGACACCTGTAGTGCAAACCAAGCCCAGGATCAATGGACCCACTGTGTTTGGTGTGAGGCCGGGCTCGCCGTTTCTATACCGCATTCCCGTATCAGGCGCAAAACCTGTCAGCTACGATGTCGTGGGTCTGCCGGCAGGATTGCATCTCGATAAAACAACGGGAATCATCACCGGGGTATTGGCCGCGAAAGCCAGTTACAAGGTGAAGCTGTTAGCCAGGAACAACGCAGGAGAAGCATCCCGGAATTTTAGCATTGTATGCGGAGACGCAACCGCACTTACACCAGCCCTCGGTTGGAACAGTTGGAATTGCTGGGGACTATCCGTGAGCGATGAAAAAGTAAGGGCGGCCGCCCGCGCCATGAACGAAAAACTGGCCGATCACGGGTGGAGCTATGTCAATATCGACGACGGATGGGAAGATAAACGCGACGCACAGGGTGTGATACTGCCCAATGCCAAATTCCCCGATATGAAAGCACTTGCAGATTTTGTTCATGGCCTGGGGCTGAGGATCGGGATTTATTCCTCGCCGGGCACGTTGACCTGTGGGGGATACATGGGAAGCTATCAACACGAGGAGCAGGATGCCAACAGCTACGCAACCTGGGGCATCGACTATCTTAAATACGACTGGTGTTCCTATAGCAAGATCGCACCACAACAGCCTTCGCTCGACGATTACAAAAAACCGTATTTCATCATGCGGGATGCGCTGAAAAAAACCAACCGGGACATTCTATTCAGCCTCTGCCAGTATGGTATGGGAGACGTTTGGAAATGGGGTCCCGAGGTAGGCGGGAACAGCTGGCGAACAACCGGTGATATTACAGATACCTGGTCCAGCCTGTCTGGCATCGGGTTTAGCCAGGATCAGTCTGCACCCTATATCCAGCCTGGTCATTTCAACGATCCGGATATGCTGGTGGTTGGAAAAGTTGGCTGGGGACCGAACCTGCACAACAGCAGGCTCACCCCTGATGAACAATATACCCATATCAGCCTTTGGTCACTTTTATCTGCGCCTTTATTGATCGGCTGTGATATGTCCCAGCTCGACGATTTTACCCTGAACCTGCTCACCAATGATGAAGTACTGGCCGTTGACCAGGATGCATTGGCAAAACCCGCCGTGAAAGTCTATCAAAAGGATCATTTCCAGGTCTGGACCAAGGAACTCGAGGATGGCAGCAAGGCTGTTGGAATTTTTAACCTCGCTGATCAGCCCGCCCAACAACTGATCCGCTTCCCCGATATCAAGGCGAACCACCGGCTGCGGCTTCGGGATCTCTGGAGACAAAAGGACCTGGGCGTATTTACAGACAGCTTCCCGGCTAATGTGCCTGCCCATGGAGTGTTGCTCCTGAAGATCAAAACCGCCTCCTGAAGCCCGGACGCAAAATATTTTTCGGCGAAGGCAGGGGAATTGCTAACTTTATCAATGTTTAAACTTTAAAAAAATTTACACATGAAAAAGATGATCGTGCTACCGGCAGCGGCGGTATTGGCAGTGACAATCCTAACGGCTTTTACAAAGTTTCCATGGCAAACAAAAAGCACTGCGGCTGTTGTGAAAAGCTCCTCCGGCCAAACATCCAATTGGGTGCTCGATAAAGTACACTCCAACGTGCTTTTTTCTATAACACACCTGGTGGTTTCCGATGTGGAAGGCAGTTTTAAATCTTTTGATGGCTCCATGCAGGCAACCAAACCCGATTTCAGCGACGCAGTGATCAACTTTACCGTGGATGTGAGTTCGGTGAGTACCGACAATGAAATGCGCGACAAGCACCTAAAGTCGGATGACTTTTTCAATGCAGACAAATTTCCGCAAATGAAATTCAGCAGCACTTCCTTCCAACCTCTTGGTAACAACAAATACAAACTGTCCGGCAATCTTACCATCCGTGATGTGACCAAACCGGTTACGTTTGATGTTAACTACGGTGGCCAGGTAAATGCCATGGGCGGCACGCATGCAGGTTTCAAGGCTAAGACGACGATCAACCGGCTGGACTATAACCTCAAATGGGACAAAACCACGGAAGCAGGAGGTTTGGTGGTTGGCCACGATGTGGATATCACGATCAATGTGGATATGAAAAAATCGTAGGGGTGCTTTTATTCATGGTGGCAATAAAAAAAGCAGCTGGTACAGCTGCTTTTTTTTGTTCTGTTATTTTTGCACTAAGAATGGCTCTTATTTTTCTCGTTGTATTTCTTTTCAGCTTCTTTGGCTTTTTCAAAATCCAGCACTACTCCATTGATGCAATAGCGGAGTCCCGTGGGTGGAGGTCCGTCGTTAAAAACATGTCCCAGGTGCGACTTGCACCTGCCACACATCACTTCTGTTCTTTCCATTCCATAGGAATGATCCGATGCATAGATGATGCTTTCCTTGCTGATGGGCTCGTAAAAACTGGGCCAGCCACAACCGCTCTCAAATTTGGTGTCGCTTTTAAACAGGGGGTTTCCGCAAACGGCGCAGTAATAAGTCCCCACTTCCTTTGATTCTTCATATTTGCTGGTCCATGGCCTTTCCGTTCCCTTCATCCGGGCCACATAATAAACATCCGAGGGTAGTATCTTTTTCCATTCTTCCTCGCTTAAATTCACTTTTGTACTGTCCTGGTGCGAGTACACAGGATTGTTTATTTTCTTCATGTTGTCCATATCGCTTGATTTCTTGGTATCTGTTGTTTGGGAATAGCTGCAATCCTGCAGGAGGACGGCGAGCAACACGATGGAGCAGTATAACAGGAGCTTGTTCATAACTGACGATTATAATAACAAATGTACGTAGCCAAGGTTCGGGCAGTTTGTCTGTTTCCGGACAATGCATCCAGCTTAACATTTTCTTGCAGAACCGGTTTCAGGGCTTTTTCCATAATTTCAACGAATGCCAAAAATGTTAAAGGAACTTTAATTGGCGTATATTATATTTGTCCATTCACAAGGGTAGTAAGCGGTATGTTTAATATTATTCTATTCGGTCCACCCGGAAGCGGCAAGGGCACCCAGTCGGAAAGACTGATTGCCAAATACGGCATGAAGCATCTCGCCACGGGCGACCTGTTAAGAAGCGAAATTGCCGGGCAGACTCCGCTGGGAATGGCAGCCAAGAGCTTTATGGACAAAGGGCAACTGGTTCCTGACGAGGTGGTGATCGAAATGATCAGTGCTGCCCTGGACAATAACCCGAAGGCCAATGGTTTTCTATTCGACGGTTTTCCCCGCACCACGGCCCAGGCCGAGGCGCTGGACAAACTGCTGATACAAAAAAACACCGAAATCTCGCTGGTGCTGGCCCTGCAGGTCAGCAAGGATGAACTGATCCGGAGGCTGCTTAACAGGGGACTTACCTCGGGCCGGACGGACGATATCAATGAAGAGATCATCAGCGCCCGTATTGAGGAATATGAACGAAAGACAGCCGCTGTGGCCGAATACTACAAAAAATTCGGAAAAGTTACCTACATAAAGGGAGAAGGTACCATTGATACGATCTTTGAAGCCCTTTGTAACGCCATCGAAGCAAAAAAAGTAGCCTGAATTCCTTTGCTGCCCCTCAAAAAGCCATTACCCCATTATTTCACTTCACCCGGGGTGACCGGGATATCGGTACGTCTGCCATTTCGCAATACTGACAGCATTGATTCCTTGCCAATGACCTTTTCCGTGAGTAACCGATGCAGGTCGTCCACGGAGCCAACGGGCTGGTCCCGGAAACCCACAATAATATCGCCGGTTTTTATTTCGCGGTTGTTGACAGGCTGATCCGGGACAATTTCAAACACATACACGCCCGTCCTTTTTTCCAGCCGGTTAGCAAGGATCATCCTTTCCGTTAGGTTTACCAACTGTCCCGCAATGCCCAGGTAGGCCCTTTTTACTTTTCCCTCTATGATCAGCCGTCCGGCCACATAGGCCACCAGGTTGGATGAAACCGCGAAACAGAGTCCCTGGGCCGACATAATGGTGGCAGTATTTACGCCAATTACCTGCCCCAGCGAATTCACCAGGGGTCCGCCCGAATTCCCCGGGTTAAGGGCTGCATCGGTTTGGATCACATCATCAATCATCCGGCCGTTGTTGGCCCGAAGGGTTCTTCCGAGGGCACTGACCACGCCGGCAGTGACCGTATGCTGCAATCCCAACGGGTTGCCGATGGCGATGGCAATCTGCCCAACCTGTAACTGGTCTGAATCGGCCAGTGTGAGTGGCCGTATCCCGGTTTCATACACTTTAAGAATGGCCAGGTCGGTGGAAGGGTCAGCACCTTTTAACTGGGCCGGAACCAGGCGGCCATCGGCCAGGAAAATCTTTATTTCGGCCGCATCTTCAATAACATGATTATTGGTAACAATAAAACCATCTGATGAAAGTATAAATCCGGATCCCGAGGCCGGAGCCACCCGTTGCTGATTCGTCCTCCTGTCGGTAACCTTCTTCTGCACCTGAACGTGCACCACCGAATCGGCCACGGCCGCAACCGTATTGGTGATGGTCCGGGAGTAGGCGTCCAGCAAATCATGGTCAGTGGCCGCCGGTGCATACTCTATAAACGAATACATATTTTCCATACACTGAGGACTTCAAAATGTCTACCAATCCGGTATAGTGTCAGGATGGCATACCGGATTTGCCTACCTTGTAGACAATTATGAATAAACCGGCAGTCATCAGCCAGGAAAAGCTGAATTTTATTCAACATGATGTCATCCCGTTGCTGGAGCAACTGGATGGCCACGCCACCGGTCATTGGGGAGTTATGAATGGCCAGCAGATGGTGGAGCACCTGGTTGATTCTGTAAGAAATGCCAGCGGAAAATTAAAACTCCCCCTGGCGAACCAGGGGGAGGAACTTGAAAAGGCGAGAGCATTTTTACTCAGCGAAAAACCCTTCAGGGAAAACACAAAGAATCCGCTGCTCGGGCCCGCTGCCCTACCGCTCCGAAGACCGGGCATGGAATCGGCCCTACAAAAATTACGCGTTGAACTGGACTACTTCTTTGCCGTATTTGAAGAACAGCCGCAACTGGTCACCCTGAACCCGGTTTTTGGTGAACTCGATTACAGCATGAATGTGCAGCTTTTGCACAAGCATATGAAGCACCACCTCCGTCAGTTCGGGCTGCTGCCCTGATTTTTTTGTGGCATTATTTGCCGGTTTCCGTTTTCAGATCAGCCGCGGCAATATATTTCTCCGGATCTTTCATAAAATCTTTTTTGCATTCCTCCGAACAAAAGCCCAGTGCTTTATCGTGGAAATGCAGGGTATCGCCGATTCCTGCCGTGAGGGGCATGCCACAAACCGGGTCTTTCCGGTTGGCCACATCTTTCAACGCATATTTTGCAAGTGACGAATCTTTCTTTTCCATGGCGGGTGAATGCTGGCCTGTGTCCGTCTTCGCTGCATCATGGCAGGAAACAAAGAAGATATTTAGGGCGATGACCATCCCCAATGCTATGGGTTTGTACAATGATGAAGTTTTTTTCGTTGCAGATTGAAATTTCATGGTCAAATTTTTTTGATTGAAAAAATAACCGGGCCATTCAGCCCGACTTTCATTGAGGGCTGACATTACAGTTTCCCGGTATCTGGTGAAAAGTGTGATGAGCCCTTGATACCAGGGTCCTCAGATCCTGGTCTCTTTTGTTAGCCTGTACGGCATCCCGGATATCCGTGCATTGACTCACCAGCTTATCGAGCAAAGGCCGTATGGCGGTTGCATTGCAAAATGCCGGGATCGCAGACAACTGCCAGGCCGCCGCTTTTCGCAGGATCACGGTTGCGCTGTCGCGGGCAGGCTTGAGGTTGCCGCTTTCAGCACTGTGAAATACTTTCCCGGACAGCACCGAAAAATCATCCATTTCTTTCCATCCGGTTTGCTGACCCTGGCTTGTTTCAGCCGCGAACATGCTTAACAGCAGCATAGCCGTAAACCTCATAGCGACGCGGAGTATTCTTACTGAAAGTATCGAAAAATAGTTGGATGGTTTAAGCTGCCGGCGCATTTGAGCAGTTGATAGTTGATATAAAGGATCAAAATTAATCCATTTGTAGTAAAAGGAAACCTGTTGAACGATGTGTTTGCAGTTTTGAAGTAATTTAGTTGTTGTATAAAAATTTCGCCGTATGAAGAAACTCGGAAATTTTGTGACCGGTCGCTGGATCGAAGGAACGGGAGAAGGCCAGGCACTGTACAATGCGGTAACGGGTGAAGAAATTTGCCGGGCAGGAACGGCGGGACTTGATTTTTCCGACATGCTGATCTATGCCAGAAAAAAAGGAAATCCCGCTTTGAGAAAAATGACGTTTTCTGAGCGGGGCCGTATGCTCAGGGCACTCGCTGTGCACCTGCGTGAACACCTGGATAACTTTTATGCCATCAGCTACCAGACCGGGGCCACACGCGGCGACAGCTGGATCGATATTGAGGGCGGTATCGGGAATCTGTTTTCATATTCATCGCTCCGTAGAAAATTACCCGATCAGCGTTTTTGCCTAGACGGTGAGGGGATGAACCTGGGGAAGGCAAACTCGTTCATGGCGCAACACCTGCTGGTTCCCAAACAGGGCGTAGCCGTCCATATCAATGCTTTCAATTTCCCCGTTTGGGGAATGCTGGAAAAAATTGCGGTCAATCTGCTGGCTGGTGTGCCGGCGATTGTAAAGCCGGCCAGCATCACTTCTTATTTAACCGAAGCCGTGGTGAGGGAAATAGCAGCCTCGGGCATTTTGCCGGATGGTGCGTTGCAGCTGATTTGCGGAAGCGCGGGTGATCTGCTGGATCATGTCGACTCACAGGACGTGGTCACATTCACCGGCTCAGCATCAACCGGGTTGATGCTAAAATCCAATCCCAACATCCTGCGTGAAAATGTGCCCTTTAACATGGAAGCGGATTCCCTTAATTGCATCGTACTTGCGCCGGACGTGGTGCCGGGTTCAGCGGAATGGGATATTTTCATCCGGGAAATCAGGAATGAAATGACTGTCAAAGCCGGGCAAAAATGTACGGCCATACGGAGGATCTTTGTTCCGGAAAATAAAATGGAGGATGCCTGGAAAGGTTTGACCTCCGTTCTCTCCAAAACAACCATCGGTAATCCGATGCATGAAAAGGTCAGGATGGGTGCCCTGGCGGGTCAGGGTCAGCGAACAGAAGTGCGGAACCAGGTGGAAAAACTGCTCGCCTCCTCGCAAATCATTTACGGTTCGCTGGACAGTGTGGAAGTGTTGGATGCCGATCCGCGGAAAGGAGCGTTTATGGGACCTATTTTGTTGTTGAATGAAAAACCGCTCACTACAGCCGAGCCGCATGATGTGGAAGCATTTGGGCCCGTGAGCACCCTCATGCCGTATAAAAACCTCGAGGAGGCTATTACATTGTCAAGGATGGGCAGGGGCTCCCTCTGCAGCACCATTGTAACTGCCAATCATGATACGGCCAGCGAGTATGTAATGGGAGCGGCTACGCATCACGGACGCATACTGGTGTTGAACCAGGAATGTGCAAAGGAGAGCACGGGACATGGTTCGCCGCTACCGCTCCTGGTGCATGGCGGCCCTGGCCGCGCCGGGGGAGGAGAAGAGATGGGTGGCATGCGTGGCATCAAGCATTATATGCAACGGGTGGCCGTGCAGGGGTCACCAGGAACCATTACTTCTATTACGAAGGTTTACCAACCCCATGCACCGCAAACTGAAGATGAAAAACACCCATTCAGAAAGTATTTTGAAGAACTGCAGATCGGCGATACCCTGGTTACACACAAACGCACGGTTACCGAAGCGGATATTGTGAACTTTGCCAATACTACCTGGGACCATTTTTATGCTCATACCGATCATACCTCGCTGGAAGGAACACTTTTCGAAAAACCCGTTGCCCATGGTTACTTTATACTAAGTGCTGCCGCCGGTTTGTTCGTTGATGCTAAAAAGGGACCGGTACTTCTCAATTACGGTATTGAAGAATGCCGATTTCTGAAACCTGTGTACGCCGGCAGTACCATCGGGGTGAGGTTGACCTGTAAAGAAAAAAAAGAACAGGAGAAAAAAGAAGAACATGATATTCCCAAGGGTATTGTCAAATGGTATGTGGATGTATTTGATGAAACGGGCGAAAGTGTTGCGGTTGCCACCATATTAACAATGGTGAAAAAGAAAGACTGGTAATTTTACCGGTTATTATCCCATAAAAAACTGCTGCATGATTACGGAAATACACAACGGTTACGTAAAGGTGGAAAAGCGTAACGGCGTTACCACGATTGAATTTTACCACCCCCAGGGCAATTCCCTGCCTTCCAAGATCCTGGATGAATTGGCCAAAGAATTCCATTTTGCGGGTCATGATGAGGACACCAAAGTGATTGTTTTACGTTCAGCGGGCGACCGGGGATTTTGCGGAGGAGCATCCTTTGACGAGCTTGCCGCCGTGAAAACCGAAGAGGAAGGTTTTCAATTTTTCAGTGGCTTTGCCCATGTCATCAATGCCATGCGAAAATGTCCCCAGTTTATTTTGGTCCGGGTACAGGGAAAATGCGTCGGCGGCGGTGTTGGCCTGGTGGCAGCCTCCGACTATGCTATTGCTGCAGCAGGTGCGGAGATCAGGCTCAGCGAACTTGCACTCGGGTTTGGCCCATTTGTGGTGGGTGCGGCCATTGAAAAAAAAATCGGCAATTCGGCTTTTTCACAACTGGCCATCGACAGTACACTCTGGCGCAATGCTGACTGGGCCAGGAAAAAAGGACTGTATGCCGAATTGCATGACTCCATAGACGGCATGGATGAATCCTTGTTGCGTTTAAGCGGCAACCTTGCCCGGTTTAACCCGCGGGCCATGGCTGAAATGAAAAAAATGTTCTGGAAAGGAACCGAGAACTGGGACCAGCTGCTGCTTGAACGGGCCACCATCAGTGGCAGACTTGTTTTGAGCGAATACAGCCGGCAGGCCATCGCGAAATTTAAAAATAAATAGTGGTCGGTCACGGTCATGCTCACCTTCAGCGAAGACAATTTTCATGCGCTTTGTGATACCGTTTCAGCCAGGGACGGGGCTCTCAAAAAAGTGTTGCGGCAATTCGGCTACCCGCCTATGTGGACGAGGCCGGCCAGTTTCCGGACGCTGATTCATATTGTCCTGGAACAACAGGTGTCGCTGGCGTCCGCCTTGGCTGCATTGCGTAAACTGGAGGAAAAGATACAGGTCATTACACCCGAAAACCTGTTGACGCTGGACGATGCAGCATTGAAATCATGTTATTTCAGCCGGCAGAAATCTTTGTATGCACGTGAAATAGCCGGCGCCATGGTATCCGGTGTGCTGGACCTGGACCGCCTGGCCGACGAAGAAAACGAAATCATCAGGAATCATCTAAAAAAAATAAAAGGTATTGGTGACTGGACTGTGGATATTTACCTGTTGATGGCCCTTCAACGTACGGATATCTTTCCATTGGGAGACCTGGCCATGATCAATAGTCTTAAACAATTGAAGAAGTTACCGGCCGGTACCGCAAAAGATGCATTGCTCAAAATAGCTGACAAGTGGCGGCCACTGCGTTCCATTGCAACCATGATCCTCTGGCATCATTACCTGGAACAGCGAAGAAAATAAGGAGACCACCCCTTCCGGATGGTCCCCCTGTATCGATTATTTCTCCAGGTCATCGTACATGTAGAGCGGATCGATTTTGGTATCTGCACCCATTTCAAAAATCGGCTTGATCAATCCATCTTTTAATCCATATACCCAACCATGCAGGTGCGGCCTCCGTTCATGCTGCCATGCACGTTGGATGATGGAGGTTTTGGCGAGATGGGTAACCTGTTCCTGTACATTCAATTCAGTGAGCCGGTCGGCGCGCTGGTCAAAATCACGGATGGCATCCAGCTCTTCGCGATGAAGCCGGTACACATCCTTGATATTGCGGAGCCACATGTTCAGCACCTGTTTATAGTCGTGGTTGGTCATTGCCGCCTTAACCCCTCCGCATCCATAGTGTCCGCATACGATCACATGATTTACCTTAAGATGGCTCACGGCGTATTCCAGCACGCTGAGCAGGTTAACATCCGTATGTATGACAAGGTTGGCGATATTGCGGTGAACAAAGATCTCACCGGGTTGTGTACCCGTGATCTCATTGGCGGGTACCCGGCTGTCGCTGCAACCAATCCACAAAAATTCAGGCGTTTGCAGGTGTGAAAGTCTTTCAAAATATTCTGGATCATCTGTGACTTTTTCAGAGGCCCAGGCCTTGTTTTCAAGCAATAGTTTTTTGATCGGGATCATAAAGTTGATTTTAGATGATGGTTGGTCAGGAGGCCATTTGTTGCTCCACGATGAACTGATCGTCGATCAGTTGATGACCTGCCTTGAATTGACTTTTTTTGATTTCCACCCTGATATCCTTGAGGTGGGCATGATGCAGAAATTCGTTGATTGCATCAATGATATCCTTGTCAATAAAATCCGCACGCGTCAAATCAATCAGCACATACGCGTTGGAAGGTACGGACTCCAGTTTATTTTTGACAATGGGTTTGTTCAGGAAAGATACGTCTTTGCGAAATCTGACAAGGTACTTATTTTCATCGTGCACCACCATCACGGCAGACCTGAAATTGCTGCGCAGGAGGAAGAATAATCCCACGGCCATCCCCACCAGGATCCCGATCAACAGATCGGTCAGCAGGATTGCGATGATGGTTACGATAAAAGGAACCAGCTGGTCCCAGCCCTTTTCATGAAATTCGCGGAAAAGGGAGGGTTTGGCGAGTTTGTACCCGGTAACGATCAACACGGCAGCCAGGGCGCTGAGCGGTATCTGGTTGAGCAGGTCCGGAATAAACAGCACGCTGAGCAGCAGCAGTATTCCATGAATGACCGTAGAGGCCTTGGTCCTGGCTCCCGCATATACATTGGCAGAACTACGCACAATAACCGAAGTAACGGGCAGACCGCCCAGCAAACCCGATATCACATTGCCCACCCCCTGCGCTCTCAACTCACGGTTGGTGGGTGTTGACCGGTTGTAAGGATCCAGTTTGTCGATGGCTTCAATGCTCAGCAGGGTCTCGAGCGAAGCCACCAGTGCAATGGTGACAGCGGAAGACCATACATGCAGGTTGCCCAGGTATTCCCATTTGGGAAAAGTAAAAAAATCAACAAAGGAACTGAAATCCTTTGCCACGGGCAAATTGACCAGGTGATGCTCTGCGATATAAAACCGCGACCCGGAGTTTATAAAAGCCGCATTGATCGCCACCGCCACCAACACCACTACGAGCGGCCCCGGCATAAAACGGAAAAACTTTTTCTTCTTAAAAAACGGGAGATCCCACACTACCAGGATGCCGATCGACACCAGGCCGGTCAGGATGGCAACCGGCGACAGGTAGTTGATGGAGTAGATCAATTCCGAGAAGGTATTTTGCCGGTCGATTTGAATAAAGGCTTCATCTCCCGAAAAGTCACGGTCATACCCAACCAGGTGCGGGAGTTGTTTTAATATGAGAATAATTCCGATCGCGGCCAGCATGCCTCTTATCACGGAGTTCGGCACATAATCGCCGATAATACCGGCGCGTAAAAATCCAAAGATCACTTGTAACACACCCGCAATAACAACTGCTACCACAAACCCTTCAAACACCTGGATCTGCCCGATGGCAACCACCACCACGGCAGTCAGCCCTGCAGCAGGACCGCTGACGCTCAACGGTGATCCGCTCAATAATCCGATAACAATCCCGCCCACCATCCCGGCAATGATACCGGAAAACAAAGGGGCATTGGATCCCAGGGCAATGCCCAAACAGAGGGGCAACGCCACCAGGAATACCACCATCGCGGCGGGAATATCCGCGATGGACTGCCTGAACAGCTTTTTCATATTTTCAAAAATTAAAATTGAAAAATAGACACACTGGTATACCGATACCAGTTAACCCATAAAAGAAGGACGAGCGTTGTTCAGCAGTTGGGAGGCGGGGTGGGAATATCGTCGGAGTGGCGGGCAATGAGCATTTCCGCATCCTGTTGAACCGCTCCGGATCCGAGGATCAGGGATTTGAAAGTAAAAACTTCGCCCGCAGCGGTAAAATGTTTGTGAATTTCATCGAGGCCGGTGTTTGATTTGGCCCCGCCTTTTGCATGTACCAGTTCTTCAGCCAATTGACTGGAAAAAAGCCAGGAGGCAATCTGTTTTAAGGGAATCACCTGTGTGGTCATGACCAGCATCAGAAAAACAGATATGACTTTTTTTCCTTTCATAGAAGGTGCGCAAAAATAAAAAACCTGCAGAAAAAATAAGAAACCTTACTGTTAAAGTTTTTATGATGGCGAGGCGGGCTCAGATATTCAGGCCTCCGCAGGCTGAGATCACCTGCCCGGTGATATAGCTGCTCATGTCAGACGCAAGGAACAGCGTGGTATTGGCAATTTCTTCCGCGCTTCCGAAACGGTTCAGGGGAATTTTTTCCAGGAATGCCTTCGATGCTTCGCCATCCTTTAGATAATGTGTCATATCTGTTTCGATAAACCCCGGGGCGATGGCGTTGCAACGGATGTTACGGCTTCCCAGTTCCAGGGCGATGGATTTGGTAAACCCGATGATGCCGGCCTTGGATGCCGCGTAGCTCGACTGTCCGGCGTTGCCACGGATGCCAATGATGGAACTCATGTTCACAATCGATCCTTTTTTTGCTTTCATCATGGGACGTATCACCTGCCTGGTCATATTATAAACACTCTTCAGGTTGATCTCCATTACCTCGTCCCATTGTTCGGGCGACAGGCGAAGCAATAAATTGTCCTTGGAAATGCCTGCGTTATTGATGCATACATCTACCGTACCAAATATTTTGACCACTTCGTTTACAAAGGATTCACAGTCCGCATATACGGCGGCGTTACTTTTAAAGGCTCCTGCCTTGACGCCAAAACCAGCCAGCTTCGACTCCAGGGCCCTGGCTTTTTCTTCACTGTTGAGATAAGTGAAAGCGATGTTTGCTCCGTGTTCTGCCAGTTTCAACGCAATCGCCTCTCCAATGCCCCTGCTCGCACCCGTAATGATCGCAGTTTTTCCTTCCAGAAGTGCCATAACAGAAAATTAAAGATTGTCAAATATATAAACTCGCGCGATTGCTTTTAAATAAATATATTTATTTGTCCCTTTCCAGGCTATGTTCAGCAAAAAACATCTCTCCTACTGGCTTTTTGCGTCGCTGCTAACTGAAACCCTCTGTGCTACCTATTGTTTGAAACTGCCGCAGTACAGTGCTCTTTTTTCCATGTTGTATTTCATAGCGGGGATGGGTATCGTCCTGTTGATGCCTGCCCTTCCTCCCGCATCGTTGGTCAACGACAACCTGCCACCTGCCAGGTCGGTTCGCTACATGAAAATCCTGTCGCTGTTGGCACTGGCGCTGGCGATTTTTTTTACATCCGCACGGATCCTCCGTTCCGTGGATATAGACGTACACAATGCGGATATGCTACCCGTTATCAAAGTAATGAACCAGCGTATGCTGCAGGGTCATTTCCGCGAGGTATACGACCGCATCCCAGGCATCTGGAACGGGACCCGGCCTATTTATTTGCCGGCCATGTGGCTGCCCTTTGCACCCGCCGTTCTTTTTGATGCAGATATGCGCTGGGTCCCGGTAATCGCCCTGTTCTTTGTCTTTACCTTTTTTGTCATCCGGCTTCGGCCTGGAAAAAAAAGCCCGGCATTTTTTGTGCTCCTCACCGCCGGTATCCTGCTGTGGTGCTGGATCTTCCTGGAGGATGATATGCATGGACTGGTTGGAATGACGGAAGAGGGCATCGTAATACTCTATTATACATTGCTGCTGCTGGCCATCCTGTCCGACCAGGTCCTGCTCATCGCCATTGCCGCCTCGCTCTGCTTGTTGAGCAGGTATGCAATGATCGGCTGGGTGCCGGCTTTTGCAGCCTACCTGTTTCTCCGCAACCGGAAACAAGAGAGTTTCATCTTTGCCGCTGTTATCATGGCGGTAATCCTGTTATTGCTGCTACTGCCCTTCGGGTGGAATAATTTTGTACAGCTGCTCGAACTTCCGGCGAAATACATTCCGTTCACCGAACGGGTATGGAAAGACAGCCCTGAAGTATTTACCGATGGCCTTGGTTTCGCGAGGTTTTTTGTTCCGGAACATACAGCGTTGTTGCACCGGTTGCTGATTACCGGCTCCCTGTTGACGCCCCTGTTGTTTGTGTTGATCAGTATTTATATCGGAAGGGAAAAAAGGCTTTCGAATATTCCATTGGCAACGCTGAAGCTTTCGGTGCTGGTATTTTATAATTTTATAGATGTGCCCTATACCTACCTGTTCTATACGTCTTCTTTTATAAGCCTGATCGCTGTGGCGGCGCTTGCCAACACCCCTTCACACGATGAGATCAACGCAACCGGCGTTCCTGTTGCAGGATCATGATCTCTTCAATGTATTTGCGGTCATTGGAAAGCCTCGGCACTTTATGCTGGCCTCCCAGTTTTCCCTTGCTGCGCAGCCATTCGGAAAAGAGTCCTTTGGGAAGCGATTTTACCATCGGTAAATGAAGTGCGATGTCTTTGTGGCGTTTTGCCTCGTAGTCGCTGTTGACGGTTTTTAACGCATTGTCGAGTTCGTAAATAAAATGGCTCAGTGAATCAGGTTCCTTTTCAAATTCAATCAACCATTCATGCGCGCCATTGCTTTCTTCACTGAAGTACACGGGTGCTGCTGTATAATCGTTGACCACCGCGCCACTTTTTTCGGAAGCCATGGCAATGGCCTTGTCGGAATTGTCGACAATGACTTCCTCGCCAAAGGCGTTGATATAGTGTTTTAGTCTCCCGCTTACGCGGATACGGTAAGGGCTAAGCGAAGTAAACTGTATGGTATCACCCAAAAGATAACGCCAAAGTCCTCCATTGGTGCTGATGACCAGCGCATAATTTTTATGCAATTCCACTTCCTTCAGCCCGATGGTGGCCGGCGACGGTTTGCCATATTCTTCCGCTGGCATAAATTCCATAAAAATCCCATGGTCGAGAAAGAGCAACATGCCTTCCTCACCGGGACTTGCCTGCGCCGCGAAGAATCCTTCGCTGGCGTTGTACATTTCCAGGTAATTGATATCCTTACCGATCAGCCTGGCAAATTGGTCGCGGTAGGGGGTGAAGGATACTCCCCCGTGTATGTATAGTTCCAGGGAGGGCCATACTTCGGAAAGGCTGCGTTTTCCCGTTATATCCAGGATGCGTTTGATGAGCACCATGGTCCAGGTGGGTACCCCCGAAATGGAGGTCACATTTTCCTGGATGGTTCCCTGTGCCAGTCTTTCAATCTTATCCTCCCATTCATCCAGCAGTGCTATGCTGAGTTCAGGGGTTCTTATCCAATGACCCCAGAATGGCGAATTTTGCAATAACACCGCACTGAGGTCCCCGTAATGTACGTCTTCATTCACCTGGCTGATGGTATGACTTCCACCGATCACCAATCCTTTCCCGGTCAGCAGGTCGGAATCAGGGTTATAATTATAGTATAGGGTCAATACATCTTTGGCGCCTTTGTAATGTCCGTCCTGCAGGCTTTCTTCGCTTACCGGGATAAATTTACTTTTTTCGCTGGTGGTGCCGCTGCTTTTTGCGAACCAGCTGACGGGCGTATTCCATAAAATATTCTCCTCCCCGTTCATGATCCGCTGGATATACGGCTTCAGGTCATCGTATTCATGAATGGGAACTGCTTTTTTGAATTCGCGGGTAGAGAAGAGTTTGGAGAAATCATATTTCCGGCCAAATTCGGTGTATTGCGCGGAGGTAACGAGGTGTTGAAGAACTTCCCGCTGCACCTCAATGGGGTGCTGCACCCACTGTTCTATCTGCCAGAGGCGCAGGCGTGCCAAACGCGATATAGCCGGACTGAGTAGCTTCATGCATCAGCAAAATAACCAATGATTGGGATAAAACGAAGAGAACCCTGCCCCGGGTCCATCGCCGGATCACCGGATGGAAGTGATGAAATGTCAATCTTCGTTGGATTGCTCCATGCCCACAGAAATTTCTCTTTTAACTTCCTCATGCAGGTAATCTTTCCGCTTCAGCTCAAAATTTCTTCCAAGGTACAGGCGACGCACGTGTTCATCTGCTGCCAGTTCCTCGGCGGTGCCATGTTTAAAAATCTTTCCTTCTATCAGCAGGTAGGCGCGGTCGCAGATAGAAAGGGTTTCGTTTACATTATGGTCGGTAATCAGGATACCGATGTTTTTGTATTTAAGCCTGGCCACTACGGTTTGAATGTCCTCCACGGCAATGGGGTCAACACCGGCAAAGGGTTCATCCAGTAATATGAAACTGGGGTCCACGGCCAGGGCCCTGGCGATCTCCGTTCTCCGCCGTTCTCCGCCGCTTAATGAATCGCCGTTGTTCCTGCGCACATGGTGGAGCCTGAACTCATCGAGCAACAGTTCCAGCTTTTCCTTTTGTTCCCGCTTGGTTAGCGTAGTCATCTCCAGTATCGCTTTGATATTGTCTTCCACGCTGAGTTTGCGGAACACTGAAGCTTCCTGCGGCAGGTATCCAATTCCCATCTGCGCGCGTTTATACATGGGCAGTTTGGTTATATTGGTATCTTCCAGGAATACATCCCCTTCGTCAGGTTTGATCAACCCTACTACCATATAAAAGGTAGTGGTCTTCCCGGCTCCATTCGGTCCCAGCAATCCCACAATTTCTCCCTGCTTCACATTTACGGAAACGCGGTTAACCACGGTACGGTTGTGATAGGATTTCATCAAATCCCGGGTATGTATCGTAAGGTTCAAAACAAACAATTTCAGGCAAAAATACCGGAAGTAAGCGAATCCCCGCCTGCTTAAAAATACTTTAACAGCTATTTGCGTTGTTATGCTATTGAACTATGTTTGCGGTGCCGTTGATGTGGAAGATGGACAGTGGCCGCCGACAGCGATCCCCGGCATCCTCCGGATCACGCAATTCCCCGTTATGAAGGTTATTGAACATATTCAGCAGGCAAAAAAAACCCTGGTTTCTTTCGAGATTTTACCCCCGCTAAAAGGTAAAACAATCAGTTCCATTTATGACCACCTCGATCCGTTGATGGAATTCAAGCCATCCTTTATCAACGTTACCTACCACCGGAGTGAGACCATGTTCAAGAAAAAAGCGGATGGCACCTTTGAAAAAGTGGAGGTAAGGAAACGACCGGGTACCGTGGGGATCTGCGCGGCCATCATGAACCATTACCAGATCGATGCGGTACCCCACCTGATCTGCGGGGGCTTTGCAAAACGCGAAACCGAGGATGCCCTTATTGACCTGCATTTCCTGGGTATCGACAATGTGCTGGTACTTCGGGGTGACGCTGCCAAAAACGAGGCATCGTTTGAGGCAGAGCCTGACGGTCACAGATATGCGCTGGATTTGCTGAAACAGGTAGTCAACCTCAACCACGGACTCTATATAGAAGAAGACATTAAAAACGGGGGAAAAACCAATTTCTGCATCGGGGTGGCCGGCTACCCGGAGAAACACTTCGAGGCGCCCAACCTGGAAACCGACCTGAAGTTCCTGAAGGCCAAGGTGGATGCCGGGGCCGAATATATTACCACCCAGATGTTTTTTGACAACGGTAAATACTTTGAATTCGTAAAATCCTGCCGCAAACACGGCATCAACGTGCCGATCATCCCGGGCCTCAAGCCCATTACCAACAAGAAGCAACTGACCATGCTTCCAAAAGTTTTTCATGTTGATCTGCCCACCGATTTGTCCGATGCTATCATGAAGTGCAAAAATGATGATGAGGTGGAACAGATCGGGACGGAGTGGCTGATCCAGCAG
>DATJYH010000479.1:0-6431 GCA_035499675.1 Puia sp. | reverse complement strand
ATATTGTTTCCCTTCCTGGTGGGAGCCCTGCTGGACCATTACAAGATCGCCGGGCATATCGGCACCGGGTATAATATTATTTTTGTAATCTGCGGATGTGCTTACCTGTTAGCATGGGGGGTGATGCATTATTTTGCGCCTTCCCAGAAACCGGTAGGTACGGAGCAACTGATATGACGTGGTTATGACCTCCATGGAAATACGCGCACTCGCCTACAAAATATGGGACTATCACCACCTGCATCACAGGCTTGAAAAAGCTGACTGCATCCTGGCATTGGGCAGCCACGACCTGCGTGTAGCAGAGCGGGGAGCTGAGCTCTGGTTGCAGGGGTGGGCGCCCTGGCTGATTTTTTCAGGAGGCCTGGGGAACCTGACCAGGGAGACCTGGGTGGAGCCGGAGGCAGACCTGTTTGCAAAAGTGGCCCTTGGGATGGGCGTGCCACATGCGGTCATCCTGACCGAAAATCGATCCACCAATACGGGTGAGAATATCCTGTTCACACAACAACTCCTGCAGGAAAAGGGAATGGATCCGGAATCATTTATCCTGGTGCAAAAGCCCTATATGGAGCGGAGGAGCTATGCAACCTTTAAAAAACACTGGCCGGAAAAGAAGCTGATTGTCACCTCTCCGCAATTGTCGTTGGAACAATATGTAACGGCAGCTATCCCGCTGGAAAAAGTGATCAATATCATGGTGGGCGATCTCCAGCGCATCAAAATTTACCCGGCCCGGGGATTCCAGGTATCCCAGGAAATTCCGGATGAGGTATGGTATGCCTATGAGAAACTGATTGCGCTGGGTTTTGACAAACATCTCATCAAGACCGAATGATCTGCGCTTTGAACTAATTTTTGTTTTAACGCTTTATTGGCAATTGGCATGTATGGAATGGGGACGGGGCAGCGTTGTAAGTCCTGCACCTGCTCCAATCCTTTGATGGCCTGTTCCACCTCCTCCGTATAAACCTGTGGTGAATTTCTAAGTCATTTATAAAACGCTGGTACATGAACAACCAATCCCCGGGGCGCGGGCCATTCGTAAAGGCAGCGGGCATTATCCTGCTTGCCTTGCTTGCTGATCAAATCTGTGCAGCTGAGCTGGGTACCTGGGAGTCTGACCTGGTAAGCATACACCCCATGGTCGTTTTTCTCGATATTCCCGTGCCACTCCCGCTTTCCATAGCTCTTGTGCCGGTTTTTCTTTTCTTCATCCTGCTCTTTCAATTGTTACCCGGGCGTAACGACAGGCAGGGAAGTGAACCGGCCCGGGGAAACACGCGGCAAAAAATGTGGCAGATCGGCAGGGTCATTTCTGTATTACCCCTCAGCCTGCTTGCAGGGGGGCTGCTTTATATGTTGATCCATGACCTGCTGCCAAAAAGAGTTCAAAACGGGATCGAGTCCTTTGGAATCAATGTCGATCTCCGGCTTCCCTGGCCGGGTATAGAAACCATTCACCTGAAGGGGAGCATGATCATACTGGCCAGTTGTTGGATTGGATGGCGCTACTGCAGGAGAAAAATCAGGTCCATCCTGGCTGTCCAGCCCATGTCGCCCGCCGCCAAACCTCTCCAGACAACGGTCGTTATCCAGCCGCCGGCGCGAAGCCATAGCAGGAAAAAAACTCCTGTCGAACCCGGTAAAGAACGTGCCAAAGCAGGCTATGAACTTGTGAGGTAACGGAAACATATATTCGAAAAAACGGATGGCCTGCGCTGCCTCTTCTTCAGTGCCTCAGTGGCAAAAAAATAGTCACAGGGGCGCTGAAATCCGCGTATCAACCCCTGGCACGCTGAATGCCCAAACTTTTGTATTTTCATTTCTTCAACAACATCACATGTCAACATCCAGCAGGAGAACTTTTATTACCGGCCTGGCAGCAATAGGAGCAGGGTCAGCCATCGCTTCAACTCCCTTTACAGCGACACAAAAGAAAGAACCGGTGGTGCATCATGTTTTTTTCTGGTTAAAAAACCCAAACTCTACGGAAGACAGGGATAAATTGATAGAAGGCGTGAAAACCCTCTACAAAATTGAGGGGATCAGGGAGCTGCATGTCGGCACCCTCGCCAATACGGAAAAAAGAGACGTGGTGGACGCCAGCTGGCAGGTGTCCGAACTGATCTTTTTTTATGACCTGGCAGGACAGCGCGCTTACCAGTCGCACCCTGTACATCTTGATTTTATAAAGAACTACGGCCATCTATGGCAAAAAGTAGTGGTTTATGATGCCACGGAATCCTGGATTTTTCAAGCGCGGACAATAAGCTGAATTCTAAATTCCGAATATATGTTGTCGGACAACCATTCGCGGCCAGTTGCCGTGGTAGGATACAACCGCATACCCTTTGCGCGGAACAACACAGCATACAGCAATGCGGGAAATATTGACATGATGACTGCGGCGCTGAATGGGCTCATCGGGCGATACCAGTTGCAGGGGCAATACCTGGGCGAGGTGGCCGGGGGTGCTGTCATCAAATCCAGCCGCGAGATCAACCTCATGAGGGAATCGGCACTCAACACTACGCTTGACCCCACCACGCCCACCTGTGATCTCCAGCAGGCCTGTAATACGGGCATCGAAGCCGCCATCTACATCGCCAATAAAATTTCACTCGGTCAAATTGAGGCCGGGATTGCCGGCGGTGTTGACTCCGCCAGCGATGTACCGCTGGTATTGGGAGAAAAACTCCGAAAAATATTGCTGACTGCAAGAAGACCAGGAACCACCGGGAAAAAGCTCCGGAAATTCCTAAAGATCCGGCCGGCTGATCTCAAACCAGTGGCGCCGATGAACATGGAACCCCGAACGGGTCTGTCCATGGGTGGACATACAGACATCACCGCGAAATACTATGGAATTTCCCGGGAGGACCAGGATCGTTATGCATTGGAAAGTCATCAGAAAATGGCGAAAGCCTATGACCAGGGTTTTTTTACGGATATGTTCACACCTTACCATGGCCTGGATCATGACAACATTCTTCGGCGCGATACCAGCCTGGAAAAACTGTCCAGGATCAAACCCGCATTCAATAAAGATTGGGGGACGCTTACCGCTGGTAATTCATCTCCTCTTACGGATGGAGCTTCCTGTATCCTGCTGTCTACAGAGGAATGGGCGAAACAACATGACCTTCCGGTACTGGCCTATCTCCGCTTTGCCGAAGTAGCGGCCATTGAGTTTGTACAGAACAAACACAACCTGTTGCTCGCACCCGTTTACGCCACGGCGCGCATGCTGGCCAAGGCCGGACTGCGCCTGCAGGATTTTGATTTTTATGAGATCCACGAAGCATTTGCGGCACAGGTACTCGCTCTTTTGAAAATATGGGAAAGCCCGGAACTGATCCGGCAGTTTGGATACAACGAACCCTTTGGAAGCATCGATCTTACGAGGCTCAACGTCTGCGGCAGCAGTCTCGCGGCTGGACACCCCTTTGCCGCTACCGGCGGCCGTATCATGGCCGTAATGGCCAAACTGCTCTATCAAAAGGGGAGTGGGCGGGGATTTGTTTCGGTCTGCGCGGCCGGCGGGCAGGGCGTTACACTGATCATGGAGAGATAAAGAGCCACATCAGCACAGCTGCCATAACCCTTTTCACTAAGATTCCCTGATATTACTATCGGTTACAGACATCCGAAAATGTCATCACCTGGCGGTAGCCCTTACTGCCTTCCCGTGACGGTGCGGAACCAGGGCCCCAGGGTGAACCATGCCATGGCCGGGAAAAAAACCAGCGGCACGGCCAGGCCCGGAAACAGTTCCGGTTGTTTGATGTCAAGCGGCAGGGAAATGGAAATAGGAATGACTACTGTCGAAAAAGAAAGGATCGAAAAAAGCAGGGTAAATAGTTTCTCCCCATTTTTTTTGAAAAGCCATGCCAGCAGCCGGTTGATTCCGGCAGCCAGCATGCATATCAGGGTATTCATGCCTGCCAGGCTTGCCGGATTGATCACTCTTGAAAAATCAACCTCGGTGGCAAAAAAATAGATCCTGCAATAGATGATCCCGGCCATGGTGGACAAGACCGCCGACAGCAGGGCATGAAAAAACAATTTTTTGAACATGTTATTTGGTGACGGGTACCGTGATATCCACTTTAAAAGAAGCGGCGCCGTGTGCAGGCTCCTCCGTGTTGATGTTATAATCCAGCCGGTTGATGGTCAAAGCACCGGCAAAAACATTGTTGGCGAATGTGAATGGCAGTACGATCTCTTTTTGAACACCATGCATATCGAGTGTTCCTTTGGCTTCAAAACCGGTGGCAGTTTTGCTGATGGAGCTGGAAGTAAATGTGATGGTCGGGTATTTTTCAGCATCAAACCATTTCGGGCTCTTTGCATGGGTATTCTTCATGCCATTTCCGGTATTGATCGAAGCCACATCAACACTCACGGCAAATTTCGAATGATCGAGGTCGTTCGGATCAAAACTGATACTGCCCTTTAGTCCGCCAAAGCTGCCGGAAGGGTCCCCACCGTCAAACTTGATAGAATAATTGTCTGCGATCTTCCAATCCTGTGAGAATTTTACCGTAAAAGCAGACCCGACAATCAATACAAAGGCCGCCAGGGGGTAGATGAGTTTTTGCATAATAAAGAGATTCAGATGAATGAAAAGTTTTTAGCTATAAAGTTGCCCGAAGATAACACAGGCGGGCATTCCCAGCCAAAATAGTAGACCAAAGGCGAAAATGCTGCGATGAAAGGAGCCACACGCCGGGTCCTTCAAAACAGGAAGGGCCGTCGCCGTCCTGGAAGGCAAATCTTCCGCCATTCTGAACTATTTTATTTAACTTGGGTAGAATACTTCCCGCATCCGACCCTGTGTCATATTTAGCAGTTTATATTCCTTCCCTGTATTCAGGAATCTGTACGATTACTCCGTGCCTTTCCGTTGCTTGTCTGTTTTCATTTTTGTTTTGTACCTCTTGATGAAAAGAACAGGATACCTTCCGCAACACCGCCTGTTTAGCGGAGGCGGGTTTCATAAGGTTTGAGCACTCCATCTGGCCAGCTGAATAAGGATACGGGACGACAGTTGTCACGGTATTATATAATCTAACATTTGCGTGTATGAAACAGGTTCGGTTTCGGCAATATGCAGTTTTTTGTTGGTATTGCCTGCAGTCAATACAAAACGCCCGGTACTTTTAAGGGTGGGACGATCCAGGCGGTAGGCGTAACCGTGGAAAAAAGCAATATGTTGATTTGGAAAGTGAAGCACGCAGGGCCCTACCGGCAGAATAGAAACAAAAGCAAAATTTAATCTATGCGGAAATTAGCCGTTTATATTGCCATGCTGTGTCTCCTTTTTGGGTCGGCGGGAAGAACGCTCGGCCAGGACACGTTGAAAAAAGCACAGAAGACCTATAAAAATGTAATTCGTTACAACCTCTCGGGTGCCATGTTTTTTGGGGTCAACCGCTATGTGGTGTTTGGGTATGAACGGGTGGTAGCTCCACATCAGAGCTTCTCTGTGAATGTGGGAGTAGCGGGACTGCCCAAATTCGCTTCCATCAATACCGACAGCTTTAACCTGTCGAAAGATCTCAAAAATAACGGGTTCAATATTTCGGCGGATTATCGGTTTTATCTCGCCAAGGAAAACAGATACGCCCCGCCGCATGGATTGTACATCGGGCCTTATGCATCCTACAGCCATTTTAGACGGGATAATACCTGGACTTTTCAGAACGGCGGTTCAGGGCAGAAATTGGTAACTACTTCCACACAATTGAATATCTCTACAGTGGGTGGAGAACTGGGTTACCAGTTTGTTTTATGGAAAAGGCTTGCGCTCGACCTCGTTATGATCGGTCCGGGTCTTGCCTTTTATGATATGGAGGCACAAATCCAGTCAAACCTGAGCGATGCGCAAAAGCAACAATTGCAACAGGCCGTTGAACAACTGATCACGCAAAAATTTCCCGGTATGAACTATGTTTTTTCAGGGAAAACGTTCAATGGAAATGGAACCATCCACACGGGAAACTTTGGGTTCCGCTACATCATCCATATCGGGTTTGTATTCTGATTATACCCGGCAATTACGCCGATGGCCCATGGGCTATGCAACTTGATCAGTATCTTTGGATTTATTGCAAGATTAATTTTTCCAGTATTACATTTTCCGTTGGATCTTTCGGAATCAGCTCTATGATATATACTCCTTTGACCCTTCCAGCCAGGTCCAGCGTAAAGGAGCCGCTCGCATACCGGAGCAGTAGTTGACTGCCCTGTATATTCATTACCCTGACCGAATAAATCTTGTCTGCCGGAAGCGTAACAGTGTATCTTCCTGTAGATGGATTGGGGAAGATGCTGACACCGCTTGCGGATACTGATCCGGCGGAATCGGCCATGGCCTGCCCATTCAGCAAAGACGGCCTGCTGCTGCCGCCGGAGGTGCAGGCAGC
>DATJYH010000478.1:0-3475 GCA_035499675.1 Puia sp. | reverse complement strand
AAATTGCGGCTGAATTCATACACCCAGTCGAACCCGCCCACGATCAGGCGTTTCAGGTAAAGCTCGTTGGCGATCCTGAGATAGAAGGGCACATCCAACGCGTTGTGATGGGTAATAAAAGGCCGGGCAGCGGCGCCACCGGGTATGCTCTGCAATACCGGCGTATCTACTTCCAGCGCGCCATTTTCATTCAGAAAAAGGCGAATGGCATTGATCATCCGCGTGCGTTTGGCAAATGTTTCTTTTACCTGCGGATTGACCACCAGGTCGGCATAGCGCTGACGATATCGAAACTCGGGATCCGTTACGGCATCAAAAGTTTCTCCCTCTTTTTCCTTCACTACCGGTAGTGGCCTAAGCGCCTTGGCCAGGAACCTCAGTTCCCGGACATGAATAGAAATCTCCCCGGTCTTTGTTGTGAAAACGTAGCCCCGGACGCCAATAATATCGCCGATATCTGTGAGATGTTTCCAGACCTGGTCATAAAGCGACTTGTCCTCACCGGGGCATATCTCGTCTCTTTTAATGTATAACTGGATCTTGCCGCTGCTATCCTGCAGTACTGCAAAGGAAGCCTTCCCCATATCGCGTATACCCATGATCCTCCCTGCCAGGGACACATCCGAAAAGTCGGCCTTGTTTTCCTCCCCCTTATAATTTGACTTGATATTGGCAGCCGAATTGTTCACAGGAAAAACGGGAGCCGGATAGGGATCGATCCCCAGTTTTTTCAGGGACTCCAGTTTTTCCCGGCGGATGATTTCCTGTTCTGACAGATGTTGTGTGCTCATGCGCGTAGCCTTTTCCAAAAAAATTTGTGCAAAGGTAATTGAAATCGGGATTGGGAGGGAGGATGCAACAGGATAAAACCACGTTCATCAGGAAGCCAGCAGGATTTGCCAGGCTTCCTGTACCAGCCCTTTGTCCAGCAATTCTTTGGCATACCGGTGAAGTTCATTTTCCATATCGTCCGGGTTGATGGAAAAATATTGGATAATATTTTTCAGCCGGTCATCGTGAAAGGCGGGGTCCACTACCGGCATCTCGCGTACATTGCTCAGTTGACCAAGATTGTTCCCGGTGAGGATCCGGCTGTTCCTGATGGATGCCGGAAGTGCGTCCACACCGATACCCAGCTCTGTGTTCGGCTTTTCAACCAGGAAAAGACTATGCTCATCCACCTTGCAGTACCAATCGCCACCCAGTCTTGCCACATGATGGATTTTAGTTTGATCAATGCGGCGCCGCGCGTCCAGGATGGCATCTGCTACATGCATGCGCAATACCTCGCAGATAACGAGGTTGCCGGACCCACCCTGGTTTCCCAGCGATTTTATCTCCAGCACGCTACATTCCATATTAATCTTGCTCTCCCTGACCATCGGCGGCCTGACAAGGCTGGCCGGCATGGGCGTCAGCCCGGCTTTTACAAATTCATTGACGTTGCGGGGAAATTCGCAGCTTGCCAGGCTGGTTTGCTGTACAAGATCATAGTCCACGATATTAATGACCACCTCGGGGACCTCCTGCACATTCTCCAGGGTATGTTTGGTGGTATTGTTGCGTACCCGCCGAACCGGGGAAAAAATTACCACAGGGGGCGTAGTGGAAAAAAGATTAAAAAAACTAAATGGACTTAGGTTTACATGACCCGCCTGGTCAACCGTGCTGGCAAAACAGATGGGTCGCGGGGCAATGGCATGCTGCAGAAAATGCTGTCGTTCCTGTGGATTTAAATCTTTCAGGTCGATCGTCATGGTTTCTTTTTGCGTTCCAGTATCGAAAAATCATCCTCTTCTCTGGTAATGCTGTTGGACAGGATACCCAGGCCCTCAATCTCCATTTCCACCAGGTCGCCTTCCTGCAACCATTGCTCCACATAATCGGGGTTTTGCAGTTTACCGGTTCCGTTCAGTTCCAGGAAACAACCCGTGCCAACCGTTCCGCTCCCGATCACATCACCGGGATACAGATCCACCCCGTAGGAAGCCCTCTCGATGATCTCAGCAAAGGTCCAGTCCATCTCTCCCAAATTGCCTTCACTCACCTGCACCCCGTTGACCCGGCAACGCATCGTCAGGCCCCAGCTCCTGCCTGTATGCCCCTCACGGCAGGCGGTTTCAAAAGCTGCCAGTTCATCCAGTGTCACCAGCCACGGCCCGATCACCGTGGAAAAATCCTTCCCCTTGGCGGGTCCCAGGTTCAGCAACATCTCTTCCAACTGCAGCGTCCTCGCGCTCATATCGTTCATGATCATCAACCCCCCAATATGTTGATCCGCTTCTTCAGCCCTGATGTTTCGCCCATGTTTGCAGATCACAATCGCTGCCTCCAGTTCGAAATCAAGTTGCCGGAAATGATCGGGCATGCAGGGGATATCGCCGGGACCTCTCACGCTATGATGGTTGCCAAAATAAAACACGGGGTATTGGTCAAACTCGGGTATCATGGCTACTCTCCGGTTACGCCTTGCAGCAGCTACATGCTGTCGGAAGGCATATCCATCGCGCAGGGACACCGGGAAAGGTACCGGCGCCAGGATAGTTGTCTTCTCATAGGGAATTCCTCTTTCCCTCGAAATATTACCTTCCTGCACGGATATTTCGCCGCCCTGGAGCATCGGATAGCAATCTTCCCAATAATTCAACATCATGCCCATGCTGTTTGGCAGATCGGGGTGAATGTTTTCCATATCGTAGAGCAGGCCATCTACCAGCATGGCCAGTTGATCCTGCCCGTCCTTTAAATAAGACACCAGTTTCATGATTCAAAAATATTACAAACCAATAGTGTCGCATGCGCTTTAGTGACGATCCCTTGCGTGCGGCAGCCGCCAAAGATAAAGGAATATTTTCCCTGCCGATTACAACGGTTTATCTAGATTTACAACCCCGATCCATTACGTTTATGCGCAGACTTTTTCCGGTATTTTTTCTCCTGTTGCTCGGCCCCTACCTATCTGCACAGGAAAAAACAGATGCCTGGCTGAAGGATCTCCTGTGGGCCCACGCGTCCGACGTTTTGAAAAATATTCTGCAGCATCCGGACTCATTCCGTTATCAAATCATCTATACACGCATTGACCGCGACCGGCAAAACCGGCCCCATTTTTCCCAATTCTATTACCGGGTAAACAAAGAGGAATACTTTAACCCGGCCTCCACCGTAAAATTGCCCCTGGCGCTGCTGTCGCTTGAAAAAATAAACGATTTGCATGTAACCGGCCTGAACAAATACAGTAGCATGCTGACTGACAGCGCTTACTCACGCCAAACAGTGGCAGTACACGACTCCAGCGCAGAAAACGGTCTTCCATCGCTGGCACAGTATATCCGGAAAATATTTCTCGTAAGCGACAATGATGCCTACAACAGGCTGTATGAATTCATGGGACAGGAAACCATCAATCGTCGTCTCTGGGAGATGGGGTACCCTGACATTCGCATCACACGACGGTTTACCAGGATGAACACCG